>QNFC01000250.1 GCA_003645395.1 Gammaproteobacteria bacterium | reverse complement strand
TTCGTCTGGCTGAATCGCTGCCGCTGTCACCCGCACGCAAACAGTGGCTGCTGGAGTTGACGAATCCTACGCTACGACTTAACGCATTAGTCGAAGATATAAAAGAGCTGCGTGCCGACGGCAAAATTAGCGACGACCCAACCCTGCAGTAACAGCGGTTTTAGCCACAATTCAACGGCTGCGCGACTAAAACCGACACCCGGGTAGTTTTGCCTGCAAACGATTATGCCGCTACAGATTTCTCAGCTGGGAACCGCCACGTCTCGATTAACTGCTGCCAGCGCGCTCTCACCTCATGCAGGCTGGCCTCTTTAACATGACCGTAACCACGTATCTGCTCCGGCAGTGACAACAACTCCACCGCCAGCGGGTGGTTGTCGTGATTCAGATCTTTCATTACCTCATCCACCAACTGCTGATATTCTTTGATCAACCGGCGCTCTTCCTTACGCTCAGCGGTGTAGGCAAAGATATCCAACGGCGTGCCGCGCAACCCCCGCATGGCCGCCGTCACTTTCAACACTGGCATCATCCAGGCACCAAACTCGCGCTTCTGCAACTCACCAGTCTGTTTGTCACGTCGAGCCAGCAATGGCGGCGCCAGGTGAAACCGCAGCTGATAATCACCGCTAAAGGTTTCCGCTAACTGCCGAGCAAAACTGCCGTCTGTGTAAAACCGCGCAACCTCGTACTCGTCTTTAATAGCTAGCAGCTTGTAGTAGTAACGGGCAGCGGCCAAGGCCATTCCCTGCATTCCCGCTGCAGATTTTTTCTCCGCCTGTTCTACCCGCTCCACCAGTTTTCGGTAGCGTTTAGCCAGGCGTCGGTTTTGATATTTAGTCAGCTCGGCGGCCATCTGCTCCACCAATTCGGGCAGGCTTTGCTCGCTGGTAGTCGCAAACTTGCCTTCTAACAACGCGGCCTGCTCGCTGGCGCCAACCTTTATCAGGCTTGCCACCTGATCAGGCGCGTGAACTAACAGCCGACCCAACCGAAATACACGCAGGTTAATCGCCACGCCGACACCATTCAGCTCAATCGCCTGCTCGATGCTCTCGACGCTCACCGGCAGCCAGCCCTGCTGACAGGCAACGCCCAGCAGCAGGCTATTTGCGCCGATGGTGTCGCCAACCAACCGCCGGGATAGCTCGGTTGCTTCACAAACAGTCACTCCACCTTCAGCACAAATATTTTTTAGATTTACGACCAGCTGGTCTCCCGGCACCCGGGATTCCGGATCTAGCGTAAAGGCACCGGTCACAGTTTCGTGACGATTGGCCACAGCCTTGCTCACCCCGGGTTTTAACCGCGACAGGGCTCGATCAGCACCCCCGGTTAACAGGTCAGCACTGATCAGCAAGTCACAGCTGGCCACGCCGATACGCGGCGAGTGCAGCTGGTCGTCGCTATCAGCCACGGTCAGGTGACTATAGACCGCACCAAATTTTTGCGCCAGGCCGGTGTCGTCGAGCACACGGCAAGCTTTACCATCAAGCCGCGCAGCCACACCTAACAGCGAACTGGTGGTGACCACGCCGGTGCCGCCAATGCCGCCAATCAACATGGAATAGGCGCCATCACCCTGTACGATCTCGGGGGCAGGTAATGAATCAAACAGCGGCTGCAGGGAGGCTTCAGACAGGTGGCCACCGCTTTCTGGTTTACGCAACTCGCCACCGTGCACGGTAACGAAGCTGGGACAAAACCCTTTCACACACGAGAAATCTTTGTTGCAGGCGGACTGATCGATTTTTCGCTTGCGGCCAAATATGGTCTCCAACGGCTGCACCGACAGGCAGTTGGATTTTTCGCCGCAATCACCGCAACCCTCACAGACTCGGCTGTTAATAAAGGCTCTTTTGTCTGGATCCTCCAACAGGCCCCGTTTACGGCGTCGCCGTTTTTCGGTACCGCAAACCTGTTCATAAATAATGACGGTGGTGCCTTCGACCTCCCTCAGCTCGCGTTGCACGCGGTCCAGCTCATCGCGGTGATCAAGGGTCACCCCCGGCGCAAAGTCCTTTAAATCAAACTTTTCCGGCGAGTCACTCACCACCGCGATACGGTTTACCTTTTCGCCGTAAAGCTGATAGCTGATCTGCTGAACACTGATCGGCCCGTCCACCGGCTGCCCGCCGGTCATCGCCACCGCATCGTTATAGAGGATTTTGTAAGTAATATTAACCCCAGATGCCACGGCCTGGCGGATCGCCAGCAGGCCCGAGTGGTAGTAGGTGCCATCACCGATATTTGTAAACAGATGCGGCAAGTCACTGAAATGGCCGAGCCCGGCCCAGGTGGTGCCTTCTGCCCCCATGTGGGTATAAGTGAGGGTGTTGCGGTCCATCCACTGCGACATAAAATGGCAGCCGATGCCCGCCAGCGCGATGCTACCTTCGGGAACTTTAGTAGAAGTATTGTGCGGACAACCGGAGCAAAAATGCGGCGTGCGTTGCACATCGCTGTGGTTTGCCACCACCATTTGCTCACTCTGACTAATCAGCGCCAGGCGTGCATTAATCCGGTCACTGCTGAAAAACGGCTTGATCTGCTCAGCGATTAACTCAGCAATGTTGCCAGCAGAAAGCTCACCAAATCCCGGCGATAACTCTTCTCCTGCGGCGTTGCGCTTACCAAGTATTTCTGGCCGCTCACCTTGCGCCATGCCGTAAAGCGCATCCTTCACCTGTGGTTCTAGAAACGGCCGGCCCTCTTCAACCACCAGCAGCTGCTCCATGCCGCGGGCAAATTTTTCTATGCCCTGGGTTTCCAGTGGCCAGGGCATACCTACCTTATAAACACTCAGACCAATATCAGCGGCCACCTGCCGGTCGATGCCCAGGTCATCAAGCGCCTGGCAAACATCGGTGTGACTTTTGCCGGCAGCGACAATACCAAACCGCCTTTTGGGACTGCTGATGGTCTCGTGATCAAAAACATTACTGCGCTGGGCCTGCTGCAATGCCGGCATCCGGTAGTTGGCCATCCGTTCGGCCATCTCCATTGCTTTATCAGGCCAGCGGATATGGATCTGTTCGGGATGGGGTAGTGCGATTTCAGGTAACTGGAACTTCGATCGTGCAGAATCAACACGAATGATCTGTGACGATTCGGCCACGTCGGTGACCATTTTCAGGGCAATCCATAGCCCGCTGTAGCGGGAAAGCTCCCAACCTAAAAGACCAAAATCGTAAACATCCTGCAAATTGGCGGCGTGAAAAACCGGGATATTACAAGCTGCTAAAACCGATTCACTCTGTTGCGGCACGGTTGATGAATGGCACACCGGATCATCGCCGACCGCCATCAACACACCGCCGTTTCGGGACACCCCGGCGTAGTTACCGTGACGCAGGGCATCACCGCTGCGATCAACGCCAGGGCCTTTGCCGTACCAGAGCGAAAAAATACCGTCGTGGCGGCTGCCTTTAAATATCTCGCTCTGCTGGGTACCGAGTATTGCGGTAGCCGCCAGGTCTTCGTTTACCGCCGGCTGGAAATAAATGCGGTCGTCGCTAAGAAATTGCTTGGCCTCCCACAGCGCTTTATCGAGCACACCAATTGGCGACCCTCGATAACCGGAGACAAAC
>QNFC01000249.1 GCA_003645395.1 Gammaproteobacteria bacterium | reverse complement strand
TCCAGATTAAAATAACAGACCTGGTTACGCAGCATCAGTCTAGGCTCTCGAGGATTTGATCAATTTTGCCGGGCTCGTTGACCGGATCGAGCTGTTCGTAATACTTGTGATTTACCTGCATCAACGGCGCGCCGGCACAACCCGCCAGACACTCCTCTTCTAACTTGAGAAAATATTTTCCGTCCGCCGTGCTCTCGCCCAGCGCGATACCGAGCTTGTTTTCCAGGTACTCAACCACTTCATCTGCGCCACGCAGCATGCAGGAAATATTGGTGCAAACTGCAATACAATTGCGACCCACTGGCTCGGTCTCAAACATGGAATAGAAGGTCGCTACCTCGTAAACTGCAATCGGCTGCAAATCGAGATAAGCGGCCACAGCATCCATCAACTCGGTAGTCAGATAACCGTTGTTTTCGTGCTGCACTACAGTTAACGTTCCGAGCAGCGCCGATTTTTTCTGTTCTGGCGGAAATTTTCCCAGCCAGTGGTCGATCTGCTCACAAGCGTGGGCTGAAAGAACTGATTCTGACTGCTGATTGCTCATCGATCAATCTCACCAAAGACCACATCCATCGTGCCAATAACCGCCACCACGTCTGAAAGCATATGCCCCTTAACCATCTCGTCCATCGCTGCCAGATGCGCAAACCCTGGAGCTCGTATTTTCATACGATAAGGCTTGTTACTACCGTCAGAAACCAGGTAGACACCAAACTCCCCCTTAGGGTGTTCAATGGCGGCATAGGCCTCGCCCGCGGGCACGCTGTAGCCCTCGGTAAATAATTTGAAGTGATGGATGAGGGATTCCATATCCTCTTTCATCTCTCCTCTGGACGGCGGTGTCACCTTGTGATCGTTGGAAATGACCGGGCCGGGATTAACTCGCAACCAGTCAATACACTGGCGAATGATCCCTGTTGACTGCCGCATCTCCTCAACCCTGACCAGATAACGGTCATAACAATCACCGTTAACGCCAAGCGGAATATCAAAATCTAGTTGGTCATACACTTCATAAGGCTGCTTGCGACGCAGGTCCCACTCAATGCCTGAGCCACGAAGCATCGGGCCGGTAAATCCAAGTGCTTTCGCCCGCTCGGGGGAAACCACACCAATACCAACCGTGCGCTGTTTCCAGATACGATTGTCGGTTAACAAGGTTTCATAATCATCAATGCAAGCGGGAAACCGCTGCGCAAAATCTTCGATAAAATCGAGCAAACTACCACCACGAGCCTGGTTCATAGTGCGAACCTGCTTGTCGTTGTGCCACTTGGATGTTTTGTACTGAGACATCTGGTCCGGCAAGTCGCGGTAAACCCCACCCGGCCGATAGTAAGCTGCGTGCATGCGCGCACCAGATACCGCCTCGTAGACGTCCATCAAATCTTCACGTTCGCGGAAGCAATAGAGGAAAACCGTCATCGCGCCAACATCTAGCGCGTGAGTACCCAACCACATCAAGTGATTCAGTAGGCGGGTGATCTCATCAAACATAACCCGAATATACTGCGCTCGTAGCGGCACATCGACACCTAGAAGCTTCTCGATAGCAAGCACATAACCGTGCTCATTACACATCATCGACACGTAATCCAAGCGATCCATATAAGGAATGCTCTGGTTATAGGGCTTGCTTTCTGCCAGTTTTTCTGTACCTCGGTGCAGCAACCCAATATGTGGGTCGGCCTTCTGTACGACTTCACCATCCATTTCCAGCACCAGGCGTAACACCCCGTGAGCCGCTGGATGCTGCGGACCAAAATTCATCGTGTAATTACGAATTTCAGCCACGGCTACTCTCCTGCTGACTCATAACGGTTGTCCTGACGAATCACGCGGGGCACGGTAACCCTGTTTTCAAGATCAACTGGTCGATAGACGACCCGCCCAAGGTCGACGTCATAAAACATTTCGACATGGCCAACCAGCGGAAAATCTTTGCGAAACGGATGGCCGATAAAACCGTAATCAGTAAGGATACGACGCAGATCCGGGTGACCGTTGAATATAAT
This sequence comes from Gammaproteobacteria bacterium, assembly GCA_003645395.1. Lineage (GTDB taxonomy): Bacteria > Pseudomonadota > Gammaproteobacteria > Immundisolibacterales > Immundisolibacteraceae > QNFC01. The sequence goes on along the minus strand of QNFC01000249.1, from coordinate 1,576 downwards.
ACCGAACAGGTCAAATGCCTCGCGCTCAAACCAGGAGGCGGCAGGCCATACATCGCAAACAGACTCAATCAGCGGCAACGGTTCGGGCGCAAACACCCGCAGCCGGATGCGCCAGTTATGCTGCAGAGACAACAGGTGGTAGACCGCAGCCAACTTCAGCGGTAACTGCTCACTGCCGTACTCAGCATAATCAACACCTGCAATATCAATAAGTTGGTCAAACGCCAACGCGGCATCATCACGAAGCAGAGTGGCTACTTCGATTAGCTGTTCCGGCGATAGCTCCACCGTCACCTCGCCGACCCGGTTAACTTCCGCGTCAATCAATTTTCCCTGCAGCCTGGCCGTGACCAGCTCTAGCAATTGGTTTACTCTGCTATTCATTTATTTAGACTGGAAACTATTAGCGGGCGATAGTGGTCGTACGTTTGATTTTATCCTGTAACTGAATCAGGCCATATACGAGCGCTTCAGCAGTTGGCGGACAGCCCGGCACATAGACATCTACCGGTACTATGCGATCACAACCACGAACAACAGAATAGGAGTAATGATAGTAACCCCCACCATTGGCACATGAGCCCATGGACAACACCCACCGCGGTTCGGCCATCTGATCATAAACCTTGCGTAAGGCCGGAGCCATTTTGTTGACTAACGTGCCGGCGACGATCATCAGATCTGCCTGGCGAGGACTGGGGCGAAAAATGATACCAAAGCGGTCAAGATCATAACGGGCTGATGCTGATTCCATCATTTCTACTGCGCAACAGGCCAACCCAAACGACATCGGCCACAAAGACCCTGTGCGCATATAGTTAATCACCTTGTCCGCAGTGGTGGTGATCACCCCTTCTTTAAGAAGCCCTTCTATTCCCATTCCAGAGCCCCTTTACACCACTCATAGATAAACCCGACAACCAATACCGCTAGAAACACCATCATCGTGAGATAACCGACCCAGCCAATTCCATTCTCCCCACCCAATACCGTTGCCCATGGGAAGAAAAAAGCTATCTCAAGATCAAAAATTATGAACAGTATCGCCACCAGATAGTAACGCACATCAAAACGCATACGGGTTTCTTCATAAGCCGGAAAACCGCATTCGTAAGCATCATTTTTTTCAGCATTGGGGGCGTGCGGAGCGACCAGCCGGCCCAACACAATCGGCGCTACGCCGATCACTACTCCAACGAGTATAAAAAGGCCTATAGGCAGATACTGCTCTAACATTGGTAACTCTTCCCCTAATACGACGAAGCAATTAACGCGTGGCAAGCAACGACAAACGCCGCCGTTAGTTTATACCCTTTGCCCGATTTCCTCGGGATCTTATTTGGTGCCGATGGCCGGACTCGAACCGGCACGACTTACGTCACTGCCCCCTCAAGACAGCGTGTCTACCAATTCCACCACATCGGCATGACACCCAAATTGCTATTCAGGTATCACTGGTAATTCCATATCCTTTTCAGGCGCATCTACTACAGGTATTGAGGCCTGTTCAGCCTCAATTAAAACGGCCGAATCGACCCGATCCAGCACACTTTCCTGCTGAGCACTCCTCGCCGTA
>QNFC01000248.1 GCA_003645395.1 Gammaproteobacteria bacterium | reverse complement strand
GAGAACATTCTCAAGCAGACCGAAGGCACCGGGATTAATGTCTACACCCATGGCGAATTGCTGCCGGCCCTCGCCTATCCCGCATTCAAAAAATATTCGCATCTGGTAGGTAACTATGGCGGTGCCTGGCAGGATCAGCAGCAAGAATTCGCTGATTTCCCCGGTGCCATCGTGATGACCTCAAACTGCATCATTGAGCCACAGGATAGTTATCGCGACCGCATTTTTACTCGCGGACCGGTTGGCTGGCCTGGCATTACCCACATTGAAGGCACTGACTATTCCGCAGTTATCGCTGCCGCCAACGCCCAGCCTGGCTTTACGGTCGATGCGCCGGTTAAAGAGATCACCACCGGCTTTGCCCGCAATACCGTGATGAGCGTTGCTGAGACGGTAGTCGGTGCGGTGAAGGGTGGCGACATCAGTCACTTTTTCGTCATTGGTGGCTGCGATGGCGCCAAACCGGGCCGTAACTACTTCACCGAGATTGCTGAAGAAGTGCCGGATGACGGCGTCATCCTCACCCTGGGTTGTGCAAAGTTCCGCTTTAATGACCAGGAATTTGGCGACATTGGTGGCGTTCCTCGCCTGCTCGACGTCGGCCAGTGCAACGACACCTACTCCGCCATTCAGATTGCGGTGGCATTGGCTGATGCATTCGATTGTGGCGTGAACGATCTGCCGCTGTCGATGGTGATCTCCTGGCTGGAACAGAAAGCCGTAGCGGTGCTATTGACCCTGCTACATCTAGGCATTCGCGACATTCGCCTGGGGCCAGACCTGCCAGCGTTTATCTCTCCGGCGGCGCTACAAATACTCTCAGACAAGTTCAACCTGATGGGTATTGGAGACCCGAAGGAAGACATGCAGCAGATGCTGAAAGCTTCCTGATTTTCAATAAAAACGGACGAAAAAAAGCCGGTGGCTGCTAACGCAGCCACCGGCTTTTTTTTGAACAGAGATTACTAAAGATCAGGCGTGAAAGCTCACCCTCTGCCCATCACTCCATTGATAGATCTCCAACGCTTCCGGGTCACACTTGTTACAACCGCCACCGCAGTCGTCACCGCTATCCAGCTTCACCACCTTGCCTTTACGCCGCCATTTTTCCAGCAACGGGCGCACTGCGTCCGGCTCCATCTGCAGGTGCAGAGCGATATCGTTCAAAGGTGCACGGCCGTGGATTTGCAGGTAATGGCGTAGTTCAGAAAGCATGCACTGATTCCATTTATAGCGGTGCGGCCTGGGGGACTTCCCGCAGAGTGTTACTGGCAGCTCGGCGCAACACCAGGAACACGCCAACCCAGAGCAGTAGCATTCCAGCCACCCAGCTCGCTGAACTCAACGGGTGACGACTGAAGATTGCCAACTGATAAGAGATAGTCGCTGCGCCATAAGCAAACCCGGTTGTCCAACCTACCACGAACAGTGCCCAGCGACCGCCGGCTTCACGAAACACCGCCGCTGTTGCCGCCACGCAGGGAAAATAGAGAAGCACAAATAGAAGGTACGCAAACGCCCCCGCCTTGCCGTCAAAGCGGCTGGCCATGGCGCCAAACGTGCCTGCCTCAACTTCCTGTTGCTCAGCCGCTGCCTCAGCGGTCGAGACGTCGCCAATATTGATACCTAAGGGGTCAGTGACCACCGAGCTCAGCTCCGCCAGGTTGTCAGGAATAGTCTGCAACGCGCCGCCGAGCCCTGACCATAAATCAAACGCCTCGGGTTCACCATCAAGCTGCCCGCCGTTAGCCAGCTCCTGTTTAGCAATCTCGCTGTAGAGCGCGTCCAGCGTGCCAACCACAGCCTCCTTTGCCAGTACTCCGGTAAAGATGCCCACTGCGGCAGGCCAGTTCTGTTTATCTAGCCCCAGTGGTGAAAAAGCCGGCGCTATCGTCTCACCAATCGCACTGAGCACCGACTCTTCGCTGTCTTCATTACCAAAACTACCGTCTCGGCCAACTGAATTGAGCACGTTCAGCACCAGCACCATCGGCACAATTAACTGCCCGGCCCGAATTACGAAACCTTTTAATCGGTCCCAGGTGTGGATCAATACCCCTTTTATTGTCGGCACGTGATAGGTCGGCAGTTCCAGAATAAACGGTGCTGACTCGCCACGCAGCAGGGTCGATTTCATCACCAGACCGGTGGCCACCGCCGCGCCGATGCCAATCAAATAGAGCGCAAACACTACATTCTGCCCGCCCACCGGAAAGAAAGCCGCAGCAAACAGCGCGTAGATCGGTAACCGCGCTCCGCAGGACATAAACGGCGCCATGGTAATCGTTAGTAGTCGATCTCGTTGATGTTCCATGGTGCGGGTCGCCATGATAGCTGGCACGTTACAGCCAAACCCTACGAGCAACGGCACAAACGCCTTGCCCGGCAAGCCCACCGCACGCATTGCCCGATCCATAACAAACGCGGCGCGGGCCATGTAGCCGGAATCTTCGAGCACCGACAAAAACAGAAACAGACTGCCAATAATCGGAATGAAGGTAGCCACTACCTGAATGCCGCCGCCGATGCCGTTGGCCAGCAGCACGGTTAGCCACTGGGGCAAACCCACTACCGTCATCAATTCCGCGGCACCCTCAACAAACAGAGTGCCGGCAAGCTGGTCAAAAAAATCGATGAATGCGCCGCCAAAGTTGATGGTGAACATGAACATCAGGTACATCATCAGTAAAAAAATCGGAATACCCAGCAGCCGATTCAACACCACGTGATCAATGCGATCTGAACTGCTTCGAGTCACTTCTCGCTGACGTACCACCAGCTCGCGAGTGATCCGGTTGATGAAGTTATAGCGGGCATCAGCAACGATGATATCGATGTCATCAGCCAGCGCCTCTTCTACTTTTTGTCGCGTGATTTCAACGGTGGGCTGCAACACCGTGCCGCCAATTGATCCGGCCAGGGAGTCCTCCTCCAGCAACCCCAATGCCAGCCAGCGGTTATCAACCTGATGCTGCGCGGCAATCGCCATCGTTTGCGGCAACAATCCGACGATGGCAGCTTCCAGGTGTTCACCGTAGTCGATACTGATGCTGGATGTCACCGGCTCATCAGCAAGTTTCAAGATCGCTTCGCAAAGGCCATCCACACCTTCACCGGTCGAAGCAACCAAGCCACAAACCGGGCTCTCCAGCGCTTGCTGAAGACCAGCAAGATTGACGCTTACCCCTTTTTTATCGGCTGCGTCGAGCATATTCAGCGCGATCAACACGGGCACCTTCATCTCCAAAAGCTGAGAGGTCAGGTAAAGATTACGTTCCAGATTGGAGGCATCGACAATGTTGACGATAAGGTCGGCTTCACGACTCGCAACATAGTCGCGGGCAATCTGCTCATCGATCGAAATCTCATCTTCCCCCTGCTCCAGCGAGTAGGTACCGGGCAAATCAACCAGCTCGATCTGAACACCATCAATAGAGAAATGACCGACCTTCTTTTCAACCGTCACCCCAGGCCAGTTACCAACATGCTGGCGGGTGCCGGTTAAAGCGTTAAACAGGGTGGTTTTACCGCAATTGGGGTTGCCGACTACGCCGACGACAATTGTCGAACTGCGATTCATTTGCGCTCTACCTTCAACATTT
>QNFC01000247.1 GCA_003645395.1 Gammaproteobacteria bacterium | reverse complement strand
GTTTGCCATCGCTCGCGAAGCCGCTGTCCGCGCGCTCGGTATGCGCCATTTCGATGTCCAGCTGATTGGTGGGATGGTGCTGCACGATGGCCGCATCGCCGAAATGCGCACCGGTGAAGGTAAGACCCTGGTGGCGACACTTCCTGCCTATCTAAACGCTCTCAGTGGAGAGGGTGTACACGTGGTCACCGTGAATGACTACCTCGCGCAACGAGATGCTCGTTGGATGGGGAAACTCTATGAGTTTCTCGGCTTAACCACTGGCGTGGTGGTGTCGGGCATGGAACAGGCCGATAAAGTTGCTGCCTACGCCTGTGATATCACCTACGGTACCAATAATGAATTTGGTTTTGATTATTTGCGCGACAACATGGCCTTTAGTGCAGCGGATAGGGTACAGCGCGGTAACGTTTTCGCGATTGTCGACGAAGTGGACTCAATTCTGATCGATGAGGCACGCACTCCGCTAATAATTTCTGGCCCGGCTGAGGGCGATACGGATCTTTATCAGAAACTCCATAATGTGGTGCCTAATTTACAACGGCAGGATGAGGAGGACGGGCCTGGAGACTATGCTGTAGACGAGAAAAGTCGACAGGTATCGCTCACAGAGGCAGGTCACGAACGGGTGGAAGAGTTGCTGGTCGAGGCTAATATTCTGGCCGAGGGCGCGAGCCTTTATGACGCAGCCAACGTTACCACGATGCATTATTTGAACGCAGCGGTCCGTGCTAACACCCTGTTTGAAAAGGACGTTCACTACGTGGTCAACGATGGCCAGGTGGTAATCGTTGATGAGTTTACCGGTCGGCTAATGGCCGGTCGCCGCTGGTCTGACGGTCTGCACCAGGCGGTGGAGGCGAAGGAAGGTGTCGATATTCGCCAGGAAAATCAGACGCTGGCATCGATTACTTTCCAGAACTATTTTCGACTTTACTCAAAACTTGCTGGTATGACCGGGACGGCAGATACCGAAGCCTTCGAGTTTCAGCAGATTTATGGACTGGAAGTTCTGGTAGTGCCGACTCATACGGAGATGGTGCGAGATGATCGCGGCGACCAGGTTTTTCTCAGCGTTGATGAAAAGTACGAGGTAGTTGTTGAAGATATCCTGCTCTGTCATGACAAGGGTCAACCGGTGCTGGTGGGTACAGCGAGTATCGACAGTTCTGAATTGCTCTCGAAACGATTACAAAGTAAAAAAATTCGTCATGAAGTACTTAATGCCAAACAGCATGAGCGTGAGGCTGAGATCATCGCTAGCGCGGGGGTGCTCGGTGCGGTGACGATCGCAACCAATATGGCGGGCCGGGGGACCGATATCGTGCTCGGAGGAAACCTCGATGCCATGCTTGCGGCGGTTGACGAGGTACAGCACGACGCAGTGAGTGGTAAATGGCAGGTAGCTCATGATCAGGTTATTGAGTTGGGCGGGCTGCATGTGATCGGTACCGAGCGTAACGAATCACGTCGGGTCGACAACCAGCTACGGGGCCGGTCGGGGCGGCAGGGAGATCCGGGGTCGAGTCGCTTTTATCTGTCTCTTGAAGATGATTTAATGCGGATTTTTGCGTCCGACCGGGTGTCCGGGTGGATGCAAAAATTGGGACTGGAAAAAGGCGAGGCGATCGAGCATCGTTGGGTAACTCGTGCGATCGAAAACGCCCAGCGCAAGGTAGAGGGGCGCAATTTTGATATGCGCAAACAGCTGCTTGAGTATGATGATATCGCTAACGAGCAGAGGTTGTTGGTGTATCAGCAGCGCAGCGAATTACTGGTTGCAGAGACGGTTGGCGAAACTGTGGGCCACATGCGTGAAGATGTTCTAAGCGGATTGGTTGTTAACCAACTTTCGGCGACCGCATTGCCGGAGGAGTGGGACACTAAACCGCTGCATGACCAGTTAGCCAGCGAATTTGGCCTGTTGATTGACTTCGATGCCTGGCTGGCTGAGAACGATCACGCCACGGTCGACGATCTTGCGGCGATGGTGGTAGCAGAAGGCGAAAAGCTGATCGAACAGAAACGTGAGAATTTACAGGTTGAGCTTGTTCAACACGTAGAAAAATCAGTCATGTTGCAGGTGCTAGATACCCAGTGGAAGGATCATCTGGCGGCGATGGATCATCTCCGTCAGGGCATTCATCTTCGCGGTTATGCGCAGAAGAATCCTAAGCAGGAGTACAAACGAGAATCGTTTGAGATGTTCACCCAGATGCTAGACCGGGTTAAACACGAGGTTACCAGCATCCTGTTACGGGTTGAATTTCGTGCGGAAGAAGATGCTGACGCGATCGACGAGCAACGACGGCAGAGCGCTGACCTGGAGTTGCAGCATCCGCAAGCCGCACAGGCAGCGGCTGAACCCGCTGTTGTACAGAAACGCCAAAATCAGCCTCCACCACAACCGTCACCTTTTACTCGACCGGATCAAAAAATCGGCCGTAACCAGCCTTGTCCGTGCGGTTCTGGCAAAAAATATAAGCAGTGCCACGGTAAACTGGGTTAAGGCGTGAACGATTTTGGGTTTGGCCCGAGACTGATGATGTGACTGCTGGTGTCGTTGTTCAGGAGACGTTACATGCCATCGACGGTGTTCGTTTGGCTACTATTGCGGCGGGTATCAAAAAGAGTGGCAAGCTCGATCTGCTACTGATGGAGCTGGCAACTGGCAGCTCCGTAGCAGCGGTGTTTACGTCTAACCGATTCGCTGCGGCTCCCGTTGAGCTATGCAAAGAGTATCTGCAGCAAACTCACCCCCGCTACCTGTTAATCAACAGCGGTAATGCTAATTGTGGTTTGGGGTCTGCCGGTGTGGAGGCTGCGAAGAGTTGTTGCGCCGCTGTGGCCAATGCTACCGGCACTGTTAGTGCCCAGGTGCTGCCGTTTTCTACCGGGGTGATCGCAGAGCCGTTGCCGGATCAGAAAATAATCGATGCGGTGCCAGCACTGGTGAAACAGCTGCATGCCGATGGCTGGTCAGCCGGCGCAGAGGCGATCTTAACAACCGACACGGTTAGCAAGGGCTGTTCACGGGTAATTGAACTTGATGGCAAACGCGTAACACTGACCGGTATAGCCAAGGGGTCGGGAATGATTCGCCCCGATATGGCGACCATGCTTAGCTATATTGCTACTGACGCAGTGGTGGAGCCTGCGGTACTGCAACAAGCACTGACTCAGGCGGTGGATCGCAGTTTTAACTGCATCAGTGTCGATGGTGACATGTCCACAAACGATGCCTGTGTGCTGATGGCAACCGGCGCTGCCGGAAATCCACCGCTTTCTGCCGATAGCGGTGAAGCGTGGCAATGTTTTACAACGGCGCTTGAACAGATCTGTATTCAGCTAGCGCAGGCCATAGTTCGAGACGGCGAAGGTGCGACAAAATTTATTACCATTCGGGTGCGCGGTGCGCAGAGTCGCGATGACGCTCGTGCTGTGGCAAATGCTGTTGCTCATTCTCCATTGGTTAAAACTGCGTTTTTTGCTTCCGATGCGAACTGGGGCCGAATTCTGGCAGCGGTGGGTTATGCCGAAATTGCTGTACTCGATATTGACCAGGTGGAAATTTTCCTCGGTGATGTCTGCATCGTGCGTGATG
>QNFC01000246.1 GCA_003645395.1 Gammaproteobacteria bacterium | reverse complement strand
CTCTTTGCGCAACATTGCCATTATCGCCCATGTCGACCACGGTAAAACTACTCTGGTTGATTGCCTGCTACAACAATCGGGCACTTTTGCCGCTCATCAGCAAATGGGCACGCGTGTCATGGACAGCAACGACCAGGAGCGTGAGCGCGGTATTACCATTACCTCAAAAAATACCGCCATCACCTGGGGTGAGCATCGTATCAATATCGTGGACACCCCCGGCCATGCGGACTTTGGTGGTGAAGTAGAGCGGATTTTGTCGATGGTCGATTCGGTACTACTACTGGTTGATGCAGTAGAAGGGCCCATGCCGCAGACTCGGTTTGTCACCGAAAAGGCGTTTGCGATGGGACTGTCTCCATTGGTGGTAATCAATAAAATTGACCGCCCCGGTTCGCGTCCCGACTGGGTGCTGGATGCAACCTTTGACCTGTTTGACAGCTTGGGTGCTACCGATGAACAACTCGATTTCCCCGTCGTTTATGCCTCGGCGTTGGAGGGTTTTGCCAGTCTCGATTCAACGGCGACGGATGGCGATATGCAGCCGCTGATCGACGCGATTGAGGCTCACGTACCCGCTCCCGAGCAAGACACTGAATCCCCCTTTCAGATGCGCATCAGTGCACTGGATTACTCCAGCTATGTCGGCGTTATTGGTGTGGGTCGAATTGAGCGTGGCCGGGTGCAGCGTAATCAGGTGGTCACCCGGGTGTTGCCCGATGGGAAGCAAGTTAGTGCACGGGTGTTGCAGGTGCTTAATTTTCAGGGCCTGGAGCGGGTAGAGGTAGAAAGTGCCTTGGCCGGTGATATTGTTGCCATTACAGGTATCGAGGGGCTGGGCCTGTCCGACACTTTATGTGATCCGGAGAAAGTGGAGGCGTTGTCTGCGCTGGCGGTGGACGAGCCGACCGTGAGCATGAATTTCGAGGTTAATAAATCACCCCTGGCCGGTCGAGAAGGCAAATATCTAACCTCTCGACAGATTCGCGAGCGTCTCGAACGCGAATTGATTACCAACATTGCCCTGCGCGTAGCTGATGGTCCCGACCCGGATATCTTTGTGGTTTCTGGCCGCGGTGAGCTGCACCTGTCTATTCTTGTGGAGACGATGCGCCGTGAAGGTTATGAGCTGGCGGTTTCGCGTCCCCAGGTTATCTATAAAGAAATCGACGGCAAGCGCCACGAACCCTGGGAATTGCTCACCATCGATGTCGATGACACCTACCAGGGGGCGGTGATGGAACTCATGGCCTCCCGCGGCGCTGAGATAAAAGGTATGGAACCGGGTCAGCAAGGGCGGGTGCGACTCGACTACCGGGTGCCTACCCGCGGGCTAATTGGTTTGCGTACCGTGTTTTTGACTACCACTTCCGGAACCGGGTTAATGCACTCCGTGTTCGATGGCTACGCAGAGGCGATTAAGTCTGACCTTTCTGGCCGTAAAAATGGGGTGTTCATTTCCAACTCCAAGGGCAAGGCCGTCGGATTTGCTCTGTTTAATCTGCAAGAGCGCGGCAAGATGTTGGTAGAGCCGGGAGAAGAGATATACGAAGGCATGGTGGTGGGTATTCACTCCCGCGACAATGACCTGGTGGTCAACCCGATGAAAGCCAAGCAGCTCACCAATGTTCGCGCGTCTGGTACCGATGAGGCGATTACTTTAACGCCGATCAATCGCCATACTCTGGAGCAGGCGCTTGAATTCATCGCTGACGACGAACTGGTTGAAGTAACCCCTGGGTCTATTCGAGTACGCAAACGCTTTTTGCTGGAAACTGACCGCAAGCGGCAATCTCGCCAAAAGGGAAAATAATGATTGCACTGTTGCAGCGAGTCTCCCACGGCTCGGTATTTGTTGATGGTGTAGCCGTTGGCCAGATTGGTCACGGCATTGTGCTCTTTTTGGGTATCGAAAAAGGGGACAGTACTGAGCAGGCTGAAAAATTGGCCGAGCGTATAGTCAACTATCGGTTGTTTGCCGATGACGACGGCAAGATGAATGCCTGCCTGCAGGATACCTTGGGTGGTCTTTTGATCGTGCCGCAATTTACCCTGGCCGCAGACACTAGTCAGGGCCGTCGACCCGGTTTTGAGCCTGCTGCAGTGCCGGCAGATGCTGAACCTCTGTTTGAGAAGTTTGTTGAGGCTGCGTACGCACTGCACGGACAGGTGGCGGTTGGAACCTTTGGAGCAGATATGCAGGTTAATCTGACTAACGACGGGCCGGTAACTTTTATATTGAATGGCTGAGCTCGTTGAGCGGCTACGGTAATTGCGGCACCTGATATGGCAACGTGGGCAATCGGCGACATACAGGGCTGCTTCGATGAGCTTCAACAGCTGCTCCGGGCGATCGAGTTTGACCCTGCTCATGACTGTCTCTGGTTTGTTGGCGACCTGGTTAACCGGGGGCCAAAGTCGTTAGAGACCCTACGTTTTATTCGTGATTTGGCTGATACCGCAACCGTAGTGCTGGGCAATCATGATTTTCACCTGCTGGCGGTGGCCGCCGGCGTGGGTCGACTCCATAAAAAAGATACCCTGCAACCGATACTGGATGCGCCTGATCGCGAAGAGTTGCTTGACTGGTTGCGCTTCAGACCGCTGATGCATTATCACGCTGACCTGGGATACGCGATGGTCCACGCCGGCCTTGCTCCAACCTGGGACCTTCACGCGGCCCTGGGTTACGCGGCCGAAGTCGAGTCCGTGCTGCGTAGTGATAATGCGAGTGAGTTTTATCAGGTTATGTACAGCGAGGTCGACGATTGCTGGTCGGATACGCTCACCGGCAACCATCGGTTGCGTGTTATTACTGATTATTTCGCCCGAGTGAGGTTTTGCCTGCCTGATGGCTGCTATAGCGTGCAATTCAAGGGACCGCCCGGCGGTCAACCGGTAGAATATTTACCCTGGTTTGACTTGCCCCAGCGGGCAACGGCGGGGTTGCCGATAATTTTTGGTCACTGGTCTAGCCTGGGGGTGGTCGATAACAGCAGCGTCGTTGCCCTGGATACCGGCTGTCTCTGGGGGCGTCAGCTGAGCGCTTTTTGTCTGGACGAGCCGTGCTGGGTGCGCATACAGTGTCCTCAATACGCCAAATAAATGCCGTGAAAGTAACAGACGTGGCGAAACTAAAATAGGAGGCCTCATGAACAAAATGGATAGCTTTGATCTGGGCGATTTTGAATGGCCCGGCAATGAGGAAAATGCCACCGAGGTGCCGGGGCGGGTATTTTACGACCCGGCCATTTACCAGCGGGAACAGGGAAAAATCTTTCGCGGCGATGTCTGGAATTTTGTCGGCCTGGAGGTGGAAATTCCTGAGCGAGGTGATTACAAAACCGTCCATATCGCCGACACGCCAGTGGTGCTGGTTCGGGGTGAGGATGAACAGATCCACTGTTGGGTGAACCGTTGTTCCCACCGCAACGCCAGTATCGTCCTTGATAACTATGGCAATAGCGATAGCTTCTATTGCGTCTACCACCAATGGGGTTACAGCCTCGACGGAACGCTGGAGAGCGTACCTTTTAAAAAAGGCCTTGGCGGCAAAGGGGGCATGTCTGACTGTTTTGATCAAAGCCAGCATCGCCCGCGGGCG
>QNFC01000245.1 GCA_003645395.1 Gammaproteobacteria bacterium | reverse complement strand
TGCGTAAAGCTCATTCATAAGGTCGGCAAGCTTTTCAGGTAAACCCGCGGCGATCATGCCTTGTTTCGCCGCTTCGAGCGGAACGTCCACATAGCGAACCGTCTTGCCGACGACATCGGAAAGAATGCCGGCAACCTCATCGCAATTTAACGCTTCTGCACCGCTGATAGGATAGGCCTGATTTTCGTGACCTTTTTCCGTGAGCGCGGCGACGCCTACGGCTGCGATATCCCGTGCATCGACAAAACTTACCTTGCTGTCCCCGAGCGGCAGATAGAACTCACCATTGCCTCGGATAGGATCGGCGAACATGAACATGTTCTGCATGAAAAACCCAGGTTGTAGAAAGGTGTAGGGAATTCCGGTTTCCTTCACTTCTTCCTGGTTTTTGCCGTGCCAGCGGCCAATCTCTACCCCGGCATCAGGACCCGCACCAATGCCGGTTGACATTACGATGTGTTTTACACCGGCTCGTTTCGCCGCCTGGATGGCGGTCGACTTCATCGAGACTTGATCAAGATGAAGCGGTGTCACGAGGAATAACTTATCAACCCCTTCCATAGCGGCGGCGACGGTATCCGGTTTGCCCAGATCACCTTCGATAATTTCGACATCAGCCCCTATAGAAGCGGCTGCCTTTGACTTGTCGCGAACGAGAGCCTTGAAGTCAACACCTTTCTCAACGAGTAGTCGCACCACTTCCGACCCAATATTCCCTGTTCCACCGATTACTAAAATCATTTCGTCATTCCTCTGAATACGTTTAAATTTCATGAGAAAGCAATTAAGATTCTGGCTAGATAATCACCGACTCACACCACCCTGGTATATTAATGAAACCAGGGGTAAAATGTAAGTAGGTACCTTGGAGTAACCACCTATGAACAATTATGCGCATAAACCTGCCTGTCCAGTTGAATCGATGTTTCGTGTCCTGATGGGACCCTGGACGATGTATATATTATGGAACCTGAGACAAGAGGGGCCAATTCGATTCGGTGTATTGAAGCGACAGTTAGATGGCATTTCTTCGAAGATTTTGACCCAGCGCCTGCGGATGCTCGAACGCGAGGGATTGATTTATCGCAATCACAAGCCAACGATCCCACCTGAAGTCTCTTATGGATTGACAGAACATGGCAGGGAGCTGGGGGATGCACTCGACTCTCTCGAAACCGTCGCTACGCGTTGGCAAAAACGCGAGGATGCGAAAGCCTGACTCGGGGCAGACCAGGAGGGCAGGCCAATTTACCTGATATTTCAGAGCTCACCTCCTCAAGCGTGTCTCAAAACCAGGGTCCAAACAATTATAGCTCGGATAGCATTTGATCCAGTGCGGGGCGCATGCGTTCTACACAGGCATATCCCTCATCAATGGCGATGGCTGCCTGGTCAAATTCCATCAGACCGAGGCCCGACAACCGCGGTGCCAACATAACCTCTGCCGGATCCCCGGCCATTCGGCTGCGTGTAATTCGATCTTGCATGATATTTATAGAGTTGGCCATAACATCAAACAGGCCGGGCGTATCCCTGCTTCCCCCCAGTAACCTTGACAGGAAAACATCCTTTTGTTCATCAAAACTATTCGTTATCTGATTCGATATCTTTATCCAGATATCTGTCTCCTCCAGATCTTTCTTTTTTGGACTATATGGTTCTCGATTCTTTTGTTTAAGGTGCTTACCAACAATATCCCCATTCAAATTAACCGCGATGACGACTTCCGCCCCCATCGCGCGACAGAGTGAAATTGGTACGGGATCGACCAGGCCACCATCCATCAGCCAGCGCCCATCCAGCTTGAATGGCGCAAACAGTCCTGGAAGTGCAATCGATGCGCGAATACTATCCAGGAGAGCACCCTCGCGGAGCCAGATTTCACGCCCCGTATTTAGTTCTGTCGCCACCGCAGCAAATGATACAGGAAGCGATTGAATCTCAAGTTCCCCCATGTGTTCTCGAGCAAACTTCATTAATTTTTCCCCCTGGATTAGGCCGCCCCCCAGAAGAGATAAATCCAGGTACGCAAGTATATCTTTCCAGCTAAGGCTATTTACCCAGCCCTCCAGCGCATCCAGTTGATCGCTGGCATAGGCGGCCCCCACCAGGGAACCAATGGAACAACCGGCAACAACCCCTGGATAAATTTCCATCTCTGCCAGCGCGCGCAAAACTCCGATGTGAGCCCAGCCACGCGCAGAACCACTACCCAGGGCAATACCGATACGGGCATCAGTGTGATTTAATACTGCGGGTTGTGTTGTATCTACTGTCATTATTTTTTCCTGGAGTTTCCAGCCGCCAGCGCCCGTAGCGTCATGACAGCGATTATCGTTAGTATGGCCGCCATTGCAAAGGCGCTCCTCATCCCCAGCCATTGCCAGACAACACCGAACAGAACCGCGCCGGGAAGAACCATGATGCCACTCAATAGATGATAGAGGCCAAATACCGTACCCTGCTGCTCAACCGGTGCGAAGTCTCCCAGCAAGGCTCGTTCCGCGCCTTCGGTAAAAGCCAGTGCCGCCGCATATCCCAGGAACAGCACCCATACGGTCATGCCACTATCCGGTAACCAGGCAAAGGCAATGAGCATCATCACACGGGCCGTCCAGCCAATGGAAACGATCCGCAGACGACCGAATCGATCCGACAGGGCCCCGGCAGGCCCCGAGACCAGAACCTTCACGCCACTGGCCGCGGCCCACAACAGCGGCACCCATGCAACAGTGATGCCCCTTGATTGGCCCAGAGAACCAGAAAGGCCTCCGGCGTCGTGGCTAGCGCCAGACCACCCGAGGCCAGCACCAACCCCTTGACCCTGGCATCAAGACCCTTCCACTGTAGCCGCGTGGGAGGGTGTTCCGGTTTAACCCTGGGGGGGATTTTGAGACCAAATAACAGCAGTAAGACGAGCGCGATCCCCGGAACGATCGCGGCTATGAACACATGTTCCATAGACAACCCCCACTGCAGTAGACCAAAGGCCAGCAACGGCCCGAACATGGCCCCGCCATGGTCCAGGCTGCGTTGGAAACCGAAGGCTCGCCCCCGCATCTGTTCATCGGTGCTGGATGCGATCAGCGCATCCCGAGGCGCAGTACGAAGGCCTTTGCCCACCCGGTCCAGAAAGCGCAGTACTAGCACCCAACCCCATCCTAGAGCGAAGCCGATCAACGGTCGAGCTGTGTTCGAAACAGTATATCCACCCACGATCAGTTTCCGGGCATTCCAGCCACGATCCGCCAGCCAGCCGGAAACCAGCTTGATGATGCTGGCCGTGGCCTCGGCCAACCCTTCTACCAACCCCACGATAGCCGGTCCTGCTCCCAGGGTCGCGGTCAAGAATAGGGGCAGCAGCGGTGTGATCATTTCGCTGGCAGTGTCATTCAAAAATGACACCAGCCCGAGAATAATGACGGTACGTGGTAAAAAATGCTTCATAGATCCCCTGTGGTGTTACTAAGATGAAGGCCCGCTATTCCCACCGCAATTAACAGGATTGATATCACCTTCGACAAGGTTACTGGTTCCCGAAACCAAATTTCACCCACAATCGCTACCAGCACGGTTCCTACACCAGCTCAGATAGCGTAGGCTATGCT
>QNFC01000244.1 GCA_003645395.1 Gammaproteobacteria bacterium | reverse complement strand
TAATCAATGTTTTTGCCAGCTGCTTGCCAAGCTCCACGCCCCACTGATCAAACGAGTTGATTCCCCAGATAACGCCCTGCACAAATATCTTGTGCTCGTAGAGGGCAATCAAGGCTCCTAGCGTGGCGGGCGTCAGCCGGTCCATCAGCAGCATGTTGCTGGGGTGGCTACCCGGCAACGCCTGATGGACAGCAAGCGCCTGGGCATCCATTGGGGCATAACCAGCAGCGACCAGCGTCGCCGCGGCCTCATCAGCCGTTCGACCGCCCATCAGCGCCTCGGCCTGGGCAAAGCAGTTGGCGACCAGCAGCGGGTGGTGTTCTGCAAACGGGCTGTTCTGTCGCGGTTGCAACGCCACAATAAAATCGCTGGCCACGGGTTCATTGCCCTGGTGTAGCAACTGCATGTAGGCGTGCTGACCATTGGTGCCGGGCGCGCCCCAGATCACCGGTGCGGTCTTAACCCCTACCGGCTGGCCACCTAGCGTCACTGACTTGCCGTTGCTCTCCATGTCGCACTGCTGCAGGTAGGCGGGAAAACTCGCCAGCCGTTGATCGTAAGGCATCACCATCAGGCTGGGGATGTCTAAAAAATTACGATTCCAGATACCCACCAGCGCCAGAATGACCGGCATATTTTCTGCCAGCGGAGCAGTCCGAAAGTGCTCATCCATCTGCTCGGCACCGGCAAGCAGCGCCTCGAACGCGTCCATGCCACAGGCCAGGGCAATACTCAGCCCCACCGCTGACCAGAGCGAATAACGGCCGCCGACCCAGTCCCAGAACTCAAAGCGGTTTACCTCGGCAATGCCAAAATCAGTCACTGCCGCTGCATTGCACGACACCGCGACAAAGTGCTTATCAACGCCTTGCTCATCGCCGGTCTGGTCAACAAACCAGCGCCGGGCACTGCGAGCATTGGTCAGGGTTTCCGCGGTGGTGAAGGTTTTCGAGGTGATGACAAAAAGTGTCGTCTCGGCGTTCAGCCCCGCCAGGGTTGCCAGCAGCTGCTCACCATCAACGTTAGAAACAAAATGAACTTTGAGCCCACCGGGCTGGGAATCAAGTTGGGGGACAACCAGGGCCTCGGCAACCATTTTTGGCCCCAGATCAGAGCCGCCAATACCGATATTGACTACATCGGTGACCGGCTTGCCCGTGACACCCTGCCAACCGCCGCCGCGCACCTGCTGCACAAACTGCTTCATTCTCGCCAGCACCTCGTGCACTGCCGGCATCACGTTGATGCCATCTACTACGAGATCATCCGCCTGACTGCGCAGTGCGGTATGCAGCACTGCACGCCCTTCGGTGGCGTTGATCGGTTCGCCAGCAAACATTGCCTTGATATGGTCGACCAGATTCCGCTCTCCGGCCAAATCATGCAAGCGGGTCATCACCTCGTCGTCGAGCTGATTTTTAGAGTAGTCGAGAAACAGACCCGCGGTTTCGAGCGTATAGCGTGAGAACCGATCGGAGTCCTGCTCAAACTGAGAGGCGATCGAAGCGGACTTCAACTCTGCGGCACTCGCCTCTAGCAGTGGCCAGTTTTTAAGCGATGAAACGTTCGGCACCGGTCAGGCTCCGTATAGGTAAACCAGAATGTAGTCAGAGAATACGCAATGAATAGGTAACTAATAAGAAAGAGTCTGGAACAATTTCAGCGACCTGGCCCAACAGGGATGTTCGGAACGCCAATCTGATACCCCGTCAGCTGGCAGAATTAGAGCTGATATATATCGATATAAGAAGGCACGCTATCGTTGACCAGTATGATCTTTTTGCGCGCAATGAGCAGCTTATCGGCCTGGTTAATTAACCCATATTCATAGTGGCCGAAAAAACTCGTCGCCCGCTTTTCCTCATAACAATCAACCCGCCAGTTGGCTTTTACGATCAGCTGCTCGGCATCAATACGGATATTGTTTACTGCGTGGCAGGTACGCGGGCGGGTGCGATGCGCCGGCGAAGCGGCTGACTCAATCCGCCAGATGCGCTCTTCCAGCCCGACCCGGTCACTGTAATAAATTAACGACACCTCACCGTCTGGGTCATTGGTGGTTTCAAACTCATTTTTCCAGGCCGGCACCCAATACTCACAATCCTGGGTAAACAGGGCTAGCCAGTCATGCCAGCGCTGTTCATCCAGGGCGGCCGCCTCTTCAAACAGCAGTGCCTGTACCTGCTCACGAATTTCACCGGAAGCACTCATTTTTCGCCCCCGGTTGCGGCGCGCATACGGTCACGCCATTCGCGATAAAAACCGCGAAACACGGTCTCATCCTGCACCCGCACACCACTGCACGAATGCAGCGGCTGAATGCCGATTTCGCTGGCCAGCTCGTCCGGCCCGGCGACCACCTTTTCCATGCCGCGGGCGAAACCCTGAATCCACTCCTCGGACTTTACCGCCAGGCCGCCGCGACTGATGTCTTCGTAACAGGCGACATCGTCCGGGGTAGCAATGCCGGTGGCGTTATAAAAATCTTCGTACTGACGCAGACGCCGGCGGCGACCTTCCTTTGGCTCGCCTTTCGGTGCCAGACAAAACATGGTCATTTCAGTTTTCTGCGCACTCAGCGGACGAATAACCCGCAGCTGCAAACTGGCACTATCAACAAACTGCAGATTGGGAAAATAGTTAATCACTCGTGGCCGAAACATCCAGTCAACGGTAAGCTGATCCACCCCGCGGGCAATCAGGTCATCGCGACTGGCCCAGAGAGCGCGGTTTTCCTGACCGGGATCGGTACCCCAGAAAACCGTGTGGCCATGATCAAAGGTGTAAGTGCCGGAGGCAACGCTCGACAGTGAGTTCAAATCGACCGCCTTGACTTTGTCGGCACCGGCAGCAGCCAACTCGCGTTCCTGCCGACCGGCGACGATCTTCGCAAAGGTCGCGTGCACCGTGGTCAGGTGATAAATGTCCATGGTGTTTTCCACCTGCATCTTCCAGTTGGCGTCGTAGGTGTAGCTCACCTCGCCGGGCAGAATCTCCATGCCCTGCTCGGACTGCTGCGCAAAGGTGTCGATAAAAAACCGCGTATCACCCAGGTAGTCCTCAAGCTCCGGCACATCCCCGGGTAAAGCACCGAACACAAAGCCCTGATAACTTTGCAACCGGCCGATAGGAATCAGATCGTGATTTTCACCGGCATACTCAGGCGTGTAGTGGCCCAGCTCCTCGTCTTTTAATTTGACATTTTTACCAGCGGAATCGAAACACCAGGCGTGGTAGGGGCACATTTGCACCGACGAATTGCCGGCTCGCGCCGTATACAGGCGGGTACCACGGTGCGGACAGACATTTAAAAACGCATTCAATTCGCCGGCCTGATCGCGTAAAACCACCACCGGCTGCCGGCCGATGAAAGTAGTCAGATAATCGTCAGCGTCAGGCACCTGGCTTTCGTGGCAGAGAAACACCCAGCTGGCCTCGAAGACGTGCTCCATCTCCAGTTCAAACAGTTGCTCGTCACGAAAAAGATCGCGATGAACATTAAAACGCCCGGCTTCAGGCTCATCAACGAAGTAGTTATCAACCTCCCGCGGCAGACCCTGAGCCTCGCCATAAACTTTCATATCCATCATCCTCTCCTCTTTATTTTT
>QNFC01000243.1 GCA_003645395.1 Gammaproteobacteria bacterium | reverse complement strand
TTTCAGTACGTGGGTAAGTTGCTGCGGGAGAGGGATACCGATGCGATTCGTGTGGCGATGACTGTGGTGGCAAACGCGCCGACCGCCAACCAGCGTATCCAGTCTGAGTTGCAACAAATTATTGCCGCGTTATTTGAGGGTGGGCGCGACGCCAGCGAGGCACTGCTCACGCAATATGCGGGGTTAGATCGGCGGCAGCTGAATCAACTGATCAGAAATGCCGCACGAGCGGAGGCAAAACTCGAGGAAGGGTCGAAAGATCCGGCAGCGACCAAAAAATTGCGGCAATATCTTGCGGCGGGTATGAAAGTAAGTGGATGATTAGCGGGCGTATCGCAACAGAGTTCGTTATTGGCTGATCAATGCGTTTTTTCTGAACCCGTTTTTTTCGCCAAGAAGCAAGAAAGAACAAAGCTAACGCACAGATCTATTTCTTTTCCGGATCAGTGCAAGCTGCTATTTTTGTTTTGGCATTCTAATTTCGTAGATGAGTCAGTTTTCTTTCGGGAGTGAAAAAACCATGAGTGACCAACCAGAACAGGAAAATGCCCAGGCAGAGGCCGCTGCAGCCGATGCGGTTGAGCAGGGCATCGATATTACTGCAGCGGTGAGAGACATTACCCTGCAGGCCCTGAGCAAGGGGAAGCTGGATACCGACAAAATTCGTGGAGTCGTGCGCTCGGTGGTATCTGGCGCTGGGGAGGGAGCGGAAAAACAGGAGGGTCCCGGGGCGGTGGCGAGTCTGCGCGAGGCATTGTCGGGTGTGGATGAGGCGCTGGCTAACTCTGTGCAGGCTTCTCGGTTGGCCATTGAAGAGGCTGCCGGGCATGTTGGTGAGTTCAGCAATAGCGAATTTAAGCGGGCAGTTGAGGACCTGCGAACGCTGGAGGAACTGTTTTTAAGCACGGTCAAGGACGCCGCTGCCTCGTCAGGGCAGAGGGTAAAGCAGACGCTTAATGATTTCGTCGATCATGCCAAAATTAGTGGCACTGCAGTGGGTAAAGCCGCCACCGATAGTGTATCGCTGCTTAGTCGTCAGTTAGGGAGTCTGTTGATGGAGGCGGCCAGCGAAGGGGCCGACACTGCGCTGCGGGTGGGTTCGCAACTATCGCAGGCCGCTGCAGGGTTTCTTGATGGCATCGCCGGTTCGTTGCAAGCGAGAAGTGAAAAAAGGGATAAAAAGGACTAGCAATGTTCTGGGAAACGGTCAGTGCTGCCCGTGATCTGGGCCGGCTACAGCAGATAACCTCGATTCTGATTCGGTATGGTTTTGGTGGCCTGGTGCAGCGCATGGGGCTGGCTGGGGTGCTGGAGCGTGCCGGCAAAGTGGTGCGCTGGAAGCAGGTAACCGAACTCACTCAGTTAGACCCGCCAGCGCGAGTGCGCAGGGCATTGGAGGAGATGGGGCCGACTTTCGTTAAGCTTGGTCAAATTCTCGCTACCCGGGTAGACCTGCTCGGCCCCGAGTGGATTGCCGAGCTTGAAAAACTGCAGGACCGGGCGCCATCGGTATCCTTTGAGCTGCTTCGTCAACAGCTGGAAGAAGATTTTGGCGCCCCGCCTGAGGGTCTATTTGCCGAGCTGGATCCTCAGCCGATGGCCGCGGCGTCGATGGCACAGGTACACCGGGCAACGTTGTTTGACGGTACCCAGGTAGTTATCAAGGTACGCAGACCTGGAATTCGACCGATTGTTGAAGCTGATCTTCGCCTGCTCGCGCGGCTGGCGGCGGTTACCGAGTCTGAGCTACCGGATATGCGTCGTTATAAACCAAAGGAGCTGATTCGGCAGTTCACCCTTTCGCTGCGCGCTGAGATGGACCTGGCAACCGAATGTCGAAATGCAGAACGTATTGCCCGTAATTTTGCGAATGACGATGAAATCGTTATTCCGAAGGTCTATTGGGAGTGGGTGGGCGAGCGGGTGAACGTGCAGGAGTACATAGATGGTATTCCAGGTCGCGACCTGGCTGCCGTCGATGCAGTGGGCCTTGATCGTAAAGTGCTGGCCCAACGCGGTGCTCACGCAGTGTTAAAAATGATGCTGGAGGATGGTTTTTTTCATGCCGACCCGCATCAGGGGAATATTTATTATCTGCCCGATAATCGGTTGGCATTCATCGATTTCGGTATGGTCGGCCGGTTACCGGAGCAACGCCGTCATCAGGTGGTGAACCTGTTGCACGGGTTGGCCGATCAGAATCCAGTCCTGGTGGTTGACGTGCTGCTTGATTGGGCCGGCGACACCGAGGTAGACGTCGATGCGCTCACCAATGAGATCGCAGCCTTTGTGGATCAATACCACAGCGTGCCTTTAAAAGACCTGCGTCTGGGTAAAATGCTCACCGATTTAACCACCCTGTTGCGGGATCATTCACTGAGTCTGCCGCCAGACCTGGTGCTGATGATTAAGGCATTTATCACCCTTGAGGGCATGGGCCGGCAACTCGACCCTGACTTTGACATGGTTGCTGAGGCCGCACCCTTTTTGCGCCGGGCAATGCTGGCTCGTTACGCGCCTGACGCCCTCGCCAAAAGGGGTTGGGCGGCTGCTACCGGTGCGCTGGACATTGTTACTGGCTTGCCGCAGGACCTGCGTCAGCTACTAAGGGCCGCCCGACGGGGCAAATTTAATGTGCACGTTGATGTAACCCGGCTTAATCAGTTTGGTCATCAGCTTGATCGTGCGGCCAGTCGATTGACGGTGGGTGTCGTCACCGCCGCGTTGATCATTGCCTCGTCGATTGTGATGACCGTAGAAGGTGGCCCGACCTTAATGGGATTGCCGCTGTTTGGGTTTATGGGGTTTACCGGGGCATTTGTCGGGGGCGTCTGGTTGCTGATTTCTATCTGGCGCAGCGGGAAACTTAACGAATTCTAGCCCTGATTTTTTATCCAGGTGTTTTAGCCAGACAGACTGGCCGGAGTTGCGCGCCAGGCCGGTTGGTAATAGCTGCAGGCTATGGAGATCGTCATGAATAGGGCCACGCAAACTGAACACCCAGCCCCCCCTACTCGTCAGCAATTGTTGATAGAGGGAGCGAGCTGTGCGAGCTGTGTAAATCGAATCGAGTCTGCGCTAGAGCAGGTCACCGGTGTCGATGACGCGGCGATGAATCTGGTTGAGCGAACGTTGACCGTCACCGGTAATGTTGGCGCTGACATCCTGATTGCGGCGGTGGCGGCGGCAGGGTATGGCGCGACGCTGCCGACAGGTAGCAGTGAACACGAGACCCTGGCGCAGAAGCAGCAGGCGGACCAGTCGCATTACCGAAAGTTAATGCGCAACATGGTGTTGGCGTTGGCACTGGGGGTGCCGCTAATGGGCTGGGGCCTGGCGGGCGGATCGATGACCGTGACCACCACGGCTGATCGACTGATCTGGTCGATGGTGGGGCTGCTCTGTCTGGGGGTAATGGCCTTTCCGGGCCAGCAGTTTTATCTAAACGCCTGGAAATCCCTGCTTAACCATCACGCCACCATGGATACGCTGATAGCCCTGGGCACCGGCAGCGCATGGCTTTATTCGATGTTGGTGGTGGCGGCGCCGGAACTGCTGCCACCCGCTGCACGGCATCTCTATTTTGAAGCCACGGCGATGATTATCGG
>QNFC01000242.1 GCA_003645395.1 Gammaproteobacteria bacterium | reverse complement strand
GCGACATCCTATACCCGAAATGGTGCTTTGCTGGTAGATAAAAGCGGCTTCGTTGTTAACTCTGCCGGGCACCGCGCACAGGCCTTTCAGCCCGATAGTTTCGGCAACATCACCAGCAATATTGGTGATTTGCAAATTTCGACTGCAGACAGTGCCCCGCAGGCCACCGCTACATTGACCATAGGCGCCAACCTGGATGCCACGGAAACGGCCATTTCACCCTCATTTTCAATAAGTGATTCCACCTCCTATCACTCCACTGCCAGTGCAACCATTTTTGACAGTCTCGGCGTTGAGCACGTATTCAGCTCGTTTTTCACCAAGGCATTACCTGACGGATCGGGTAATTGGGAGGTCAACGGGGCGCTAGATGGTGTTGAACTTCCACAAACCATCCCCAGCAGGGTGATTAATTTTGATAACGCGGGTGGGTTAACTCTTCCTGCTAATGGTCAGTTCACCTACGCGCTGACGCATGGCAATGGTGCCGCGCCACAAAATCTGGTAATCGATCTTAATCAGTTTACCCAGTTTGGGTCGCCGTTCAGTATTAACAAACTTGACCAGAACGGCTACACGACGGGTCGTCTGGTTGATGTCACCATCGGATCGGATGGTGTTGCGTTGGCCCGTTTTTCCAATGGTCAAACTCGGGCTCAGGGGCAGGTCGCGATGGCCAATTTCGCCAATCCCCAGGGCTTGGCAGAAGGTTCTTTCAGTAGTTGGGTAGAGACTTCAGATTCCGGTTCTCCCCTGATCGGTGCGCCGGGCACAGCCAGTTTAGGCCTGCTGCAGTCGGGTGCTCTTGAGTCATCAAATGTCGATGTTACGGAAATGCTGGTTAACCTCATTACCGCCCAGCGCAATTTTCAGGCCAATGCCAAGACCATCGAGACCACCGACTCTCTCACCCAAACAATCATGAATATTCGCTAATTGATGACCCGAGCAGGAGTCTGACATGGACCGAATGATTTATGTGGCGATGTCTGGCGCGCAGCAGACCATGCGTGCGCTGCAGACCACCAGTAATAATCTGGCTAACGTTAACACCACGGGCTTTCGAGCTGATCTGGACCATTTTCAATCGTTACCTGTTTCGGGTGGTGCGTCGGTCAGTCGTACCTACGTGACGGCGGAATCCAGTGGTCCTGATTTTCGCCACGGCGGATTGATTACCACTGGCCGAGATCTTGACGTAGCGGTTGATGGCGACGGCTTTTTCGCCGTGCTCTCGCCTACTGGTCGAGAGGCCTACACCCGCGCGGGTGACTTACATGTTGATACCAACGGGTTTTTAGTTAACGGCAGCGGATATCAAATGCTTGGCAATGGAGGGCCAATGGCTCTGCCGCCGTTTGAGAAAATTGAAATTGCCAGTGACGGCACTATTTCGGTACGCCCGGTTGGTGCAACGGCTGAAGAGCTCGTAGTGATCGATCGGCTCAAACTCGTTAGGCCTGATCTTGCCCAGCTTACCAAGGGTGAAGACGGCCTGTTTTCGCTCGGTGGACAGGACTCATCGGCAGACGCATCAGTTCATGTGGTATCCGGTGCTGTTGAGGGCTCCAACGTTAATGCCGTCGAAGCACTGGTGAAAATGGTCAGTCTGTCACGACAGTTCGAGGCGCAGGTGAAGATGATGCGCGCGGCGGATGACAACGCAGAACATGCACAGCAACTACTTAGTAACAGTTGAACCCAGGCATAAGGAGTAACTGATGGATCCAGCAATGTGGGTTGCAAAAACCGGACTTGATGCGCAACAGAGCCGTATCAATGTTATTTCCAATAACCTCGCCAACGTCAACACTACTGGCTTTAAGCGCAGTCGTGCGGTGTTTGAGGATTTGATTTATCAAACCGTGCGCCAACCAGGAGGGTCGAGTTCACAGGACACCGAGTTGCCCTCTGGCCTGATGATGGGCACCGGCGTGCGTACGGTTGCCACGCAGAAGCTGTACCAGCAGGGCAACACCATGCAGACCGGAAACTCACTTGACTTGGCGGTCGTTGGCCGAGGGTTTTTGCAGGTGTTGAAGCCCGATGGTGAAACGGCCTATACCCGCGATGGCTCTTTAATGGTCGATGCCGATGGCAATCTGGTCACGGCCAGCGGCTACGAGCTTGAACCGGCGATCACCATTCCCAGTGATGCGCAGAGCGTGACCATTGGGGCTGATGGGACGGTAACTGCATCAATACCTGGCCAGGCCGATCCGGTCAATCTTGGCGACATCACCCTCGCCGATTTTATTAACCCCGCGGGCTTGCAGCCCATTGGTGAGAATTTCTTAATCGAGACCGCTAGCAGTGGCACGCCGACCGTTGGCACGCCGAGCGAGGATGGAATGGGCAGCCTGTTGCAGGGCGCTCTGGAATCCTCAAACGTTAACGTCGCCGAAGAGCTGGTGAACATGATCGAATCTCAACGAGCATTTGAGGCCAATTCCAAGGTGATCTCTACCGTGGATCAGATGCTGCAGTTTCTCAATAACAACGTTTGATGACCACCAATAGCCTCTCAATGTTGCTCAGGTCACGGTCTCAAGCTGGGGTTGGTGTGCTGTTGGTCACAGGTTTTCTGCTTGCTAGCGGTTGCAGCCACTACACCGAGTTTCGCGAACTGCCCACCTATCAGCCACTCGTAGTAGAGCAGTCGCACAGTCAGGCAGCGACCGGTTCTATCTATTCGGTGGCGCAGAATATGGTGCTGTTTGAAGACTTGCGTGCTCGCCAGGTTGGCGACGTAATCACCATTAAGCTGATGGAGAAAACCTCAGCGAAGAAAGACGCAAACAGCGAGATTAAATCGGACAACAACTCCGCCATTGGAAACCCGACTATATTCGGTACGACTGCCGAGTTTAATATTCCCGGTATCGTGCCACTGGCCAGTAACGAAAAAAACAATCTGGCGTTTGATATGAGTTCCAAGAGCAAATTTAAGGGCGAGGCGGACGCTGACCAGAGCAACTCGCTTTCCGGTGATCTTACTGCCGTGGTTACCAATGTGCTGCCCAACGGCAACCTGGTGGTTCGTGGCGAAAAAATAATGTCACTCAATCAGGGCGACGAGCGGATTGGCCTGGTGGGTGAAGTGCGTCCCGCGGATATTGGTCCCGATAACGTCGTGCTGTCGACCCGCATCGCCAATGCGCACATTGTTTACGACGGTCGAGGTCAGTTGGCTGAGGCCAACCAGCTCGGTTGGGCATCGCGCTTTTTTAACAGCGTGTTCATGCCATTTTAAGGTGATTTTAATGAGGATTCGAAACAGCAAACTACTGCCCCTGGTATTAAGCCTCGTCGGGCTAATGGCCAGCGGCATCGCGGCGGCTGAACGCATCAAAGACCTGGCGTCGATCAATGGCATTCGCACTAATCAGTTGATTGGCTACGGACTGGTCGTTGGCCTCGATGGCAGTGGCGATAACGAGGTCTATACCCAACAAAGTCTGGCCAACATGTTGCAGCGGTTGGGCGTGACTCTGCCGCCGGGGGTAAAGGCAAAATCTAAAAATATCGCCGCCGTGGTGATTCATGCTGATTTACCGCCATTTGCCAGCATTGGCCAGAAGATTGATATTACTGTTTCGGCCCTGGGCAGTGCGAAAAGTCTGCG
>QNFC01000241.1 GCA_003645395.1 Gammaproteobacteria bacterium | reverse complement strand
GCACTTAATAGCCAGCAACCGTACATTCCATATCATAAGCAATAGCTATATCGCACTCGGAAGCATTAATTAAATAGTTAATCGCGGTGTTACAGTTGTTTCCTGGCGCTGTCATCCAGCCATCAACCGCTCCGCAATTGGCATAGTTCACGGATGGCGAGACTGGCTCCGCGCCGAAGCCTCGCCCCATGGCCGCATAGAGACCAGTGAGCTCATTGGCGCTTTTCGTTAACACGATGTCATCCCCTCCACCAGCAACAATATCCGGACCTAAGCTGGTTATCGTGAAAGACGTCGCCGCCGGAACATACACGATAGCAGTTCCCCATGGGTCATTACCGTTGGCCACCCCGGCCGCCGCAAGAGTGCCGGGAAAAGCCAAAAATGGGTTCTGCGCTACCGCTGCACCAACCAACGTATCGGCAATCCGCCCTAGTTGTTCAACCACATCACTGCCAGGTGCGCAGGTCGCTGTCATATACAGCGGATTGGCAGGATCATCGCCTGGGGTCACGCCCGCGCCCAACGGGCCATCGCTCCAGATAATAATCCGACCGCCAAACTTGGTTACTTTTATTGGCTGCGCCCAAAAATCATTAACCTCTATGACTGGCACACCAGCAACTATTCCGTTGACGCCTGGCAAGCCTAAAACTGTATTCAACTCGCCATCGGCAGGAATCACCGGTGCAAAAGAAGGGATATCAGCAATCCCGGAGCAAACATCGTTAGGGAGGCTCTCAAAGAATTCAACAGCCGGCGCTAGATAGCGATTTTTGACCCGCTCGATAATGGCTGCCCGCTCTTCCGCAAGATTAAGGTTGACCACTTTGATGTAGTCCCTGGCGATGCCGTTAACCATAAAGTCAACAACTTGGCCATTTCCACAGGGATCAACCGCAGCGTCTGCGCTACCAATACAACCACCCGCAAACCCAGCAGGTACCGGTTGACCTCCGAGCAACGCATGAGACGCAATCGTTATTCTGGGGGCCGCTGTAAAATCGGGGTACAGCGGACTGTATAACCGGGCGACATCGCGATTGTTTGTGGTTAATTCAGCAACGCCTCTGCCCACATAATTTCCGGCTAAATCAGCTTGCCATGTTGCGGCACCTGCACCGGGCAAGGTTCCGTAAGTGGCTGGGTTTGAGTCATCAAGATAAAACTCCTGAATACCGATTGCTATGGCCTCTAACGCCATCTGCTCGGCATCGCCTTCAGCTCTATCGATCTGGTTAAGCAAAAAAGGCGCCATCGCGCCCGCTAGAATGGCGATTATCATCAGCACACCAATCATTTCGATCAGTGCGAAACCCGGTGACGGGCTATGTGGATGCATTATTTTTGCCATCCCGCAACTCATTTTATCGACGAACCGAGACTCAATAGCGGTAGAAAGATCGCCAGCGCGACCAGCCCGACAATCCCGACCATAAACAGAATCAGGGTCGGCTCAAGCACGGCAAAAAACCGTTTAATGGTGCGCGGCACGGCTTCTTCATAATAGCGAGAAGCCTCCTCGAGCGCACCGGACATATCTCCGGTGGACTCCCCCACCGCCAGCATGCGCAACACCAGTGACTCAAACACCTGGTGGCGGGCAAAACTTTCCGCCAAACCAGCGCCTTCGGAAACGTCATCTGCAGACCGGCTGATCGCATCAGCAACCACCACATTACCCACCAACGCCGGCAACATGTGCAGACAATCCACCATAGGAATACCGGAACGAAACAGAATGGCCAGATTGTGGCTAAACCGTGATAAAGCCAGACGCAGCCTTAACTGACCAAACACCGGCAGGCCAAGCTTGAATTTCTCCCAGCGAAACGCGAACTCGGGGGACCGGCGTGCCCCTATGATGATCACCGCGGGCACCAATACGGCGGTGAGTAGAATCAGGTACCAGTAGCTGCTAAAAACGTTACTAATCGCCATCACTATGCGGGTGGGGGCAGGCAAGGCCACCCCCATGGTGGTTAATAACTGGGTAAACTGAGGCACAACAAAAGTAAACAGCACCGCCACAAGCAACACAATAGCAATACCGACTATGGCCGGATAGGTAGTCGCCTGACGAGCTTCGCTGGCGAGTGAGTCTGACCACTCAAGATAATGCTGCATATCGAGCAATATCTCTGGCAGGTTGCCGCTGACCTCGCCAGCCTTGACCAGCTCAACATAGAGCTGCGGAAAAGTACGCGGAAATTGCTCCAGCGACTGGCTGAACTCCACGCCAGTATTAACATTAAAGTGCAGCGTGCCGATCACCTTTGCAAAAGCCGAATCAAGGCAGTCGACCTCTAATTGTTTAAGAGTATCGCTCAGAGACACCCCGGCACGGGTCAGTATTGCCAGCTGCATGGTGAAATCAATCAGCGCCCTGCGCTTGAGTTTTGGCCCGCCCGCAGATCCGCGAACAACCTGGCCTTTACGTTTTTTACTACTGAGCAGCCACTGTCCATTCGCGGTGAGGTGCTGACGCAAGGCCTCTTCGTCGGCCACTACCAACACGCCGTTTAATTTTTTTCCGCCAGCATCGACCGCTGAATACTCGTAACTAGGCATGCATTGTCCAGATTATTGACATACAACCCACCAGGCTAATCGAAGGATCAAGAAGCGACCACTCGGAAAACCTCTTCCACTGAGGTCAGACCTGCCCTTGCCTTGCGCAGACCATCTTCGCGCATAGAGCGGTAACCCTCGGCACGAGCAAGATCCTCAAGCGCCTGCATATCGTTGCTAACGATCGCCTCATTAAAGCTCTGCGTCACCCTGGCCACTTCATAGAACGCAATCCGCCCACGGTAACCGGTGCCGTCGCAACGCTCACAGCCCTGCGGCGTATAAAGGTCAAAATCGTCGCTAGCAGGAATCGGCAGGTGATGGGCTTCAAATACGGCCCGTGGGTCGGCAACAGTTTCGCGGCAGGCTTTGCACAATCTCCGGCCCAATCGCTGGCCCACCAACAGTGGCTGAGCAGCAGTAAGCAAGTAGGGCTCCACTTCCATATCAATCAATCGGGGGATAGCGGCTATCGCCGTATTGGCATGCAGTGTGGTTAATACCAGATGACCGGTCAGCGCGGCACGCACTGCCATTTGAGCAGTCTCGGTATCTCGCATTTCACCCAGCATAATAACGTCAGGGTCCTGGCGGAGCAGCGTTCTTAACCCCGCCGCAAAAGTGAGCCCTATGTCATCATGAATCTGGGTCTGGCGAATAATCGGCAAATCATATTCAATGGGGTCTTCAAGCGTAAACACACTGCGCTCAAGCGCATTAACACCGTCTAACGCACTATACAAAGTGGTGGTTTTACCCGCACCGGTAGGACCGGTAACGATCAGCATGCCGAAACTACTGCCCATCGTTTTCTCGATCATGCCTTGATCACGGCGACTCAGGTCAAGAGCGTTAAGCTTCAATGTCATTGCGCCTTTATCAAGCAAGCGCATGACCATGTTTTCGCCATATTTGGTTGGCAAACTGGAGACACGCACGTCGATTTTACGCTGACCGACCTGAAAATTGGTGCGGCCATCCTGGGGAATGCGCTTTTCAGTGATATCCATACCCGACTTGATCTTAAACACAGCGATCAAAGCCAGCTTCAACACGTTAGGAAT
>QNFC01000240.1 GCA_003645395.1 Gammaproteobacteria bacterium | reverse complement strand
CCACCCCTTAGGCTAAAGCCTTAAAACGCGTTTAACATAAAGTATGGTGCCCGGGGCCGGAATCGAACCGGCACGGTGTTGCCACCGAGGGATTTTAAGTCCCTTGCGTCTACCAATTTCGCCACCCGGGCGTTATGGACTCGGTTGTACCTCACACCAACCTAAAGCTCAATGCGTGATAACGTCGCCATTATATCGACATGGACACTGAGTCGCACCAAGCGAAACAGAGAACCGGGTCAATATAGTAGTTTGATAGCGCAGAAGCGTGCGCTGTGACCGATGCAGGGCTGCTCGATTTGTTCGCACTAGGCTTTTGTGGAGGCTGGGGTCGGAATCGAACCGGCGTAGACGGCTTTGCAGGCCGCAGCATGACCACTCTGCCACCCAGCCTTGAACTTGTTCCTGAGTGCGATTTATCTTGAAATAATCTGGAGCGGGAAACGAGATTCGAACTCGCGACCTCAACCTTGGCAAGGTTGCGCTCTACCAGCTGAGCTATTCCCGCGTCGCAGGGTGGCGTATTGTAGTGACCCGGCGGGGAGTGTCAAGCATCAGTCGTTGCTCCACCCCTTAAATAAGGCCATGCCCCTCTCAAATACCCCCACAAAGACCACAGCGTTAGCACTAAAGCCCCCTGCAGCAACACCAACCCAATCAGGTATGTTGGAATAACGCCAAACAGGTCGTGGCTGTAGATCATCATCGTCAGCGCCCACATCTGCATGACGGTTTTCAATTTCCCCCACCCACTTACGGCGACCACTCCCTCAACGTTGCGCTCCGCCATCCACTCGCGCAGCGCCGAAACAATAATTTCGCGACCAATAATTAGCACTGCCGGCAGCACCACAAAGAGCGAAGGGTCAGCATAAGTGAGCAGAATTAATGCAATAACCACCTGCAGTTTGTCAGCAACTGGGTCAAGAAAACGACCAAAATCAGACGATTGATTCAACCGTCGTGCAAGCATGCCATCGAAGATGTCAGTGAGCGCGCCGAGCAAAAACACCCAGCCCGCCGCTGGCCGCCCCCATTCGTAGGGCAGCAAAAACAGCACCACCATCGGTAACAGCAAGGCGATGCGAAACAGGGTAAGTAAATTGGGGATATTGACTGACAAACTCATTTATACCTGGCACGATTAATCGACGGCGTGGAACCTATCATAAACCAAATCCGCCAGACGTTGATTGATACCGGACACCTGGAGCAACTCATGCTTACCCGCCCGCTGTACTTCCTGCAGACCGCCGAAATGGGTAATCAGGCTTTGGCGCTTTTTGGGACCCAGACCGGGAATTTCTTCTAACGTTGAGCGGCCTCTTTTTTTCTGGCGGCGGTGACGATGCCCCGCAATCGCAAACCGATGAGATTCATCACGAACGTGCTGAATCAGGTGCAAAGCCGGCGAATCGGCGGCAACTCCAAATGATTCGCCATTGTCGAGGCGGTGCAGAATCTCTTCGCCGGCGCGTCGTTCCGGGCCCTTAGACACGCCGACTATGAGCAAATCACTGATGCCTAACTGGTCCATTACCTTGGCAACCCGGCTGAGCTGGCCTTTACCACCATCTATAAAAAGCACATCCGGCATGGCTCCCTCACCCTTTTTAAGTCGACTATAACGGCGACGAATCGCCTGCTCCATCGCCGCATAATCATCCCCCGGGGTAATCCCGGTAATATTAAATCGCCGGTAATCGCTCTTGAGCGGACCCTGCGAATCAAACACCACGCAGGAAGCAACCGTTGCCTCACCCATAGTGTGGGAGATATCAAAACACTCCAGCCGTTTAGGTGTTTCTGCCAGATTAAGTAGTTTACGCAGCTGTTCGTAGCGCTGGGAGATGCTGGCCCGGTTAACCAGTTTTCGATTCAGCGCATCATCTGCGTTGGACTCGGCCAGTTCAATCCAACGTTTACGATCTCCCCGTTGGGGTCGGCGGATATGTATTTTCCGACCCACCTGTTCGCTTAGGGCGGCTGCCAGCAGGTCTGCATCATCAAGTTTGACGTTCACTAGCAGCTCGCTGGGCAGCTCCCACTCAAGATAGTGCTGGGCAATGAATGCGCTGAGGACGGGGCCGGCCTGCTCGTCGCCTTCAAACCGCGGGAAAAAACTGCGGTTGCCCAAATTGCGACCGTCGCGAATCATAAAAAGCTGAATACAGGCCACCCCGTGCCGACTGACCGCAGCAATAACGTCCAGGTCTTTATCACCGCCATCTATAAATTGCTTCTCCTGCACTCTTCTCAGGCTGACTATTTTGTCGCGGTACCCAGCAGCGCGCTCGAAATCCAGCTGCCCGGCCGCCGCGTCCATCTGCTCGTTCATCTGCTCTAACAGCAGATGGCTCCGGCCGGTTAAAAACAGCGTGGCCGACTCCACATCAGCTGCATAATCCTCTGCGCTGATCATGTTAACGCAGGGCGCAGTACAACGTTTGATCTGGTATTGAAGACAGGGCCGAGAGCGGTTGCGATAATAACTTTCACTACACTGGCGCACGGGCAGAATTTTTTGCATTAAATAAAGGCTGTCGCGCACCGCGCCGGCACTCGGATAAGGGCCGAAGTAGCGACTCTTGCCGCTCTTTTTCCCACGATGAATGGTCAGCGCAGGAAAGTCGTGCTCAACAGAAAGCCGCACATAGGGGTAGCTTTTATCGTCGCGCATGAGAATGTTGTAGCGCGGCTGCAGCTGCTTAATCAGGTTGCTCTCGAGTATCAGCGCCTCGTTTTCAGTATGAGTAACGGTGATATCAATATCGCGAATCTGCGCGACCATCGCAGCGGTCTTACTGGTGCCGTGATCTTTGCTGAAATAGCTCGAAACCCGCTTCTTCAGGTTCTTGGCTTTGCCGACGTAGATCACCTTGCCGGCGTCGTTGAACATACGATAAACGCCGGGACGACCGGTCAGGTGCTTTAGAAATCGCTTATGATCAAACGCCTGATCATCCGCCGGCTGGGCAATACTCGCTGCGATCGTTACTTCGCTCATCGCAGATCAACCTGATCACGGCAGCGCTGAAAAACCTCACGGAACATCGGCTCGGTTAAGCGCCGAGTGTTCAGGTTGTAGCGACTGCAATGATAGGAATCAATCAGCAACTGACCATTGGGTAATTCGTGCTCAGCACCATGACCAAAGGGCCACTCTTTCAGGCGCAGACCCAGCGCCCTGAGGGTGGCCTCATGCGCAATCCGGCCCAACGCCAGCACCACGGGCGCTCGGGTTTCATTTAGCTCGGCAAGCAGGTAACGATTACAGTTACGGATTTCAGCGCCGGTGGGTTTATTCTGCGGTGGCAGGCACTTCACCGCATTGGTGATACGTGCGCCAATCAGCTGCAAGCCATCGTCGATCGCCAGTGACTCTGCGGCTGTAGCAAAACCAAATTCGTGCAGCATTTTGTACAGCGGCACACCAGCATGGTCGCCGGTAAATGGCCGCCCGGTACGGTTAGCACCGTGCATGCCCGGCGCCAGGCCAACCACCAACAACTTTGGTTGGGCGCTACCGAAAGGCGGAACCGGACGAGCAAAATAGTCAGGGTGCTCATCGCCAACCTGATCGAGGAAATCACTCAGCCGAGAACAATCACGGCAGTTGTGGTCAAAATCCATCTCTGTTT
>QNFC01000239.1 GCA_003645395.1 Gammaproteobacteria bacterium | reverse complement strand
GATGGCCTAAGTCAGCAGCTCGGTTTTGCTACTTACACGGCAGGAAGTAAGAGCACACTGGATCTGTTTTTTATCACCGCCGCGCTGATGGTCGGTACCGCCGGTCTGCCACACGTACTGGTACGGTTTTACACAGTGCCTACAGTTTCGGGTGCGCGCAGTAGTGCCGGCTGGGCGCTGCTGTTTATCGCACTGCTCTATACCACTGCGCCCGCCGTAGCGGCTTTTGCTCGTACCAATTTACTCAGTGTCATACCAGGCCTTGCCTACGCGGAAGTTCCCGAATGGTTTAGCAAGTGGGAAAGTACCGGGTTAATTAAGTTTGAAGATAAAAACGGAGACGGCCACATTCAGTACACAGGTCCAGCAAGTGAGGTAGAAAACGAACTCACTATTGACCGCGACATCATCGTGCTGGCTAACCCGGAGATCGCCCGCCTGCCAGCCTGGGTAGTGGGTCTGGTTGCTGCTGGTGGGTTAGCGGCAGCGCTTTCTACCGCCGCGGGTTTATTGTTGGTGATCTCCTCGGCAGTGGCTCACGATCTATTGAAACAGACGTTTCGTCCGACCATAACTGAAAAAAGTGAACTGTTAGTGGCACGTATTGCAGCTGGGTTAGCTGTCTGCGTGGCCGGCTACTTTGGTATTAACCCGCCGGGGTTTGTCGCCGAGGTGGTAGCCTTCGCATTTGGTCTGGCCGCAGCCTCGTTTTTCCCGGTCATCCTGTTGGGTATTTTCTGGAAACGGGCTAACGACAAGGGCGCCATTGCAGGCATGATCTCTGGCATTGGTTTTACTGCCGGCTACATTGTTTACTTCAAGTTTCTGCATCCAGAACTAAACAGCGCCGCCCACTGGCTGTTTGGGATATCCCCTGAAGGCATTGGTACGCTGGGCATGCTGATTAACTTTGCTGTAGCCATTACATTGTCACTGTTGACTGCACCACCGCCTGCAGAGGTACAGGAGCTCGTAGAAGAGATTCGTTTGCCGGATCATATCGGTCCTGCGCATGAGCTATCGGCCTGACTACTGATAGCGTCTTAACTTTGAGGGAATAAGGGAGGAGTCTGATGCAAGCAACCTGGAAGGGGACGGTGTTAGCCCAGAGCGATGAAACCATCGAAATCGAAGGTAATCACTATTTTCCGTCAGCGTCGATTAATCGGGACTACTTTCAGAACAGTGATACCCATAGTCATTGCGGCTGGAAGGGCGATGCCAGCTATTTCAATGTGACAGTTGGTGACCAGATCAATGCTGATGCCGCTTGGTATTACCCGGCGCCCTATGCAGCAGCCGAGCAAATTACTGACTATGTAGCATTCTGGAAAGGGGTTGAAGTCTCCCCGTAAACCACTAGCCTCACTTTTAAAAGGGGCGTTAAAGAGTCTCAGCTTTGTTTGGTGGGGTTTTATGCTGTTAGTTGGTAGCCAAGGCGGCGAAGCCTCTTGAGACTGATAAGGGGCTCCTGTGGCGGGTCGAGGCACCGTCCGGAGCCTTTAGCCATTTAATGGGCACCATTCACGTAGCAGAACCAGCAATTCTACAGCTGCCCTTACCGGTGCAGTCAGCGTTTAATCAGTCGCAACAACTGGTGGTTGAGGTTGTGCTGCAGCCAGCCGATTATCTGGAAATTGCTGGCCGGATGAAATTAACCGGTGGTCAGCGATTACCGACGTTAATTGGCGACGCTTTATTTTGATGTTTATTACGGAGAGTTACTGGCGGCCTATATGAACCGTGATCTGGCCCGGCTATTGCCAGTTGTCGTGGTCGCATCTGGTGCAGGATAGGCAGCTCAGAGAGACGTTGCAGAAGCGGCTTGGATAAACGTAACCGGGGCGAATGGTTGAACGGCTATTGCCTATTTTGAAAGAGGGTAAAGCGTTTATTGCTGTCGGCGCACTGCACTTGCCAGGCGAATCCGGATTGTTGCAAAGGCTGCATAAACTCGGCTATCAAATCACTCACCGATACTAATTAGTGACAACGTATAATTTCCGCCCCTAATTTTCAGTCAGGTTTTAATTTCAATGGCAAAGGATCATGATCAGTTAACCCGAGCGCTTTTCCCTGAGGCCAGCAGCCGAGTTGCTGTTGTACAGCTTGATAAGACCTGGCGTGCCGTGCTTGAACGTCACCATTATCCGCCAGCTATACAGACCGTGCTCGGTGAACTGATGGCCGCTGGAGCGTTACTGGCGTCGACGATAAAAAATGATGGCCGATTGAAACTTGAAATTCGCGGTGAAGGCCCGTTGACTCTGGTGGCCATAGAGTGCGGGGCAAACGGAGATATGCGCGGTTTAGCGCGGTGGCAGGAGCCGGCAGAAGCCGGGGGAGATCTACAGGCGCTCACCGGCGGCGGTTTGCTAGTCATGACTACTGAAACGGCTGCGGGCAAACGTTATCAGGGCATTGTTTCTTTAGACGGGGATGATGTTGCCACGGTGTTGGAGCGCTATTTTCGCGATTCCGAACAATTGCCGACACGGCTCTGGTTTTCGACCAACGATCAACGAGCCTGCGGATTTTTACTGCAACAGCTGCCGGGTGAGCGCGAGGCGGATAGTTGGCAGCGACTGCAAATGCTGACCGCAACGATCACCGAAGAAGAGTTATTGGCTCAGCCTGCAGAAGAGTTATTGCACCGCCTTTATCATCAGGAATCATTGAATTTACTGCAGTCACAGAATTTTCAGTTTAACTGTAGTTGTTCGTTACAGCGGGTCACCAATGTGCTGATTTCGCTTGGTCGGCAGGAGATGGAAGAGACCCTGGAGCAGGAGGGCCAGGTAAAGGTGGATTGCGAGTTTTGCAATCAGGTTTATCTGTTTGATGAAACAGCGATAGAACGGCTATTTGGCGCACCGGATCAACAGACCCTTCATTGATAGGTGGTCTTGTCAGCGACGATGGCAATAGCACTTAAGATGTCGGGCTAACCCCGGTAGTTAGAGACTGGGTGGTCAGTGTCAGTAATTCGACTACTAATTTCTGAGTTTTCTCTGCAATGCCTGGCTGTTTGCTCTCTCTGGGTCCGGCGATATTAAGAATAGAAATATTCAGTGCGTTTAGCCAGTTTTTGATTTGATCGAATTCTAGCGGTTGGCGCAGGTCGATAACCAGGCAGGGCTTGTTCTGTTGCAGGGCTAGCTCCAAAGTGAGTCGGGTGCCGCCTTCGAGACGACCTCCGGTGATAATCAATGTAGCATCGCTATCGACGATATTCTGCTCGGTGCGTGGTTCGTAACGAGGAGATTCTGATTCAGTTAGTGGGTATCGGACCGCGATGGGACCATCTTCCGCCCGACGGCCTAAAGGGCACCAGCCGCCACAGTCAAAGTCCAATTCTAATGCGGCATCAAGGGCGCCACGATCAACTCCCGTCTGGCCGCCTGAGACAATTTTTGTCAGCATTTTGAGAAGCTATTAAGGTTGGGGATTAGGAAGTTGTTGTTGCCGAAATAATCCCAGCCCAAATAGCAGCCAGCTAGTGATGAACAGTAAACCGCCAAATGGGGTGATCATGCCTAACCAGCGACTGCCAGTGAGCGCTAACAGGTAGAGTGAACCACTAAATAGCAGCGTGCCAATGAACATCAATGAACCGCTCCACTGTAGTAGCCGATTTAGCGG
>QNFC01000238.1 GCA_003645395.1 Gammaproteobacteria bacterium | reverse complement strand
CTCTTTGCGCAACATTGCCATTATCGCCCATGTCGACCACGGTAAAACTACTCTGGTTGATTGCCTGCTACAACAATCGGGCACTTTTGCCGCTCATCAGCAAATGGGCACGCGTGTCATGGATAGCAACGACCAGGAGCGTGAGCGCGGTATTACCATTACCTCAAAAAATACCGCCATCACCTGGGGTGAGCATCGTATCAATATCGTGGACACCCCCGGCCATGCGGATTTCGGGGGAGAGGTGGAGCGAATTCTATCCATGGTCGATTCGGTGCTGCTGCTGGTGGACGCGGTGGAAGGGCCGATGCCCCAAACTCGGTTCGTTACTGAAAAAGCATTTGCAATGGGGCTGTCACCGCTGGTGGTGATCAATAAAATTGACCGAGACGGCGCCCGTCCAGATTGGGTGCTCGATGCTACGTTTGATCTGTTTGACAGTTTGGGCGCTACCGACGAACAGCTCGATTTTCCGGTTATCTACGCCTCCGCCATACAGGGTTTTGCCAGCCAGGAATCGACCGCAACGGATGGCGACATGCAGCCGCTCATCGATGCGATTGAAGATCACGTGCCTGCTCCTGAGCAAGATACCGACTCTCCTTTTCAAATGCGTATCAGTGCACTGGATTACTCTAGCTACGTCGGCGTTATTGGCGTCGGCAGAATTGAGCGTGGTCGAGTGCAGCGTAATCAGGTGGTGACCCGGGTCATGCCTGATGGCAAACAGGTGGGTGCGCGGGTGCTGCAGGTGCTGAATTTTCAGGGGCTGGAGCGGGTCGAGGTTGAGAGTGCTGAGGCGGGTGACATAGTCGCGATTACCGGCATCGAGGGTTTGGGCCTGTCCGATACCCTGTGTGATCCGGCAAAGGTCGAGGCCCTGCCTGCGCTAGCGGTTGATGACCCCACCGTGAGCATGAATTTCGAAGTTAATAAATCGCCGCTCGCGGGCCGAGAAGGTAAATACCTCACCTCACGACAGATTCGCGAGCGCCTTGAACGTGAGCTGATAACTAATATTGCGCTGCGGGTAGCGGACGGCCCCGACCCGGATATTTTTGTGGTCTCCGGTCGCGGTGAGTTACATCTGTCCATTCTTGTCGAGACCATGCGCCGCGAGGGCTACGAGCTGGCAGTCTCGCGGCCACAGGTTATTTTTAAGGAAATCGACGGTAAACGGCACGAACCCTGGGAAATGCTCACCATTGATGTTGATGACAATTACCAGGGTGCAGTGATGGAATTAATGGCCACCCGTGGTGGTGAAATGAAGGGTATGGAACCAGGCCAGCAAGGGCGGGTACGGCTGGACTACCGGGTGCCCACTCGGGGTCTCATTGGTCTGCGTACCGTGTTTTTGACCACCACCTCCGGAACCGGGTTAATGCATTCGGTATTTGACGGTTATGCCGAAGCGAACAAAGCGGACCTCTCCGGTCGAAAAAATGGCGTATTTATTTCTAACTCCAAAGGCAAGGCGGTAGGCTTCGCCCTGTTTAATCTGCAGGAACGCGGCAAAATGTTGGTGGAGCCGGGCGAGGAAATTTACGAGGGCATGGTTGTCGGCATTCATTCCCGCGATAACGACCTAGTGGTCAACCCGATGAAAGCCAAACAGCTCACCAATGTTCGTGCTTCCGGTACCGATGAAGCGATTACGTTAACGCCGATCAACCGTCAGACCCTTGAGCAGGCGCTTGAATTCATTGCCGATGATGAGCTGGTCGAAGTGACGCCCAGTTCAATTCGTGTGCGTAAACGGTTCTTGCTGGAAACCGATCGCAAGCGGGCTTCGCGCAAGAAAGAAGGCTGATGATCGCTCTACTGCAGCGGGTTTCCCATGGGTCAGTGTTTGTCGATGGCGTTGCCGTTGGCCAGATTGGCCACGGGACCGTGCTGTTCCTGGGCATCGAGAAAGGCGATACAGAGGCTCAGGCGTGTAAATTGGCCGAGCGAGTGGTCGGTTATCGACTGTTTGCCGACGACGACGGCAAGATGAATAATTCTCTGCAGGATACCTCTGGTGGGCTGTTGATCGTGCCGCAATTTACCCTGGTCGCCGATACAGGCCAGGGTCTTCGTCCAGGATTTGAGCCGGCTGCCGCCCCGGCGGATGCCGAGCCGCTGTTTGATGCGTTTGTCGAGGCTGCCAAGGCGGCGCACGGTCAGGTAGCGGTGGGTACCTTTGGTGCGGATATGCAGGTTAATTTGACCAACGACGGGCCGGTTACCTTCATTTTGAACGGCTGATTACCTTCACCGGCAACCGGATCCACACCTGACTGGGGCAAGCGGCTATGGCTACCTGGGCAATCGGCGATATTCAGGGTTGTTTTGATGAGCTTCAACAGCTGCTCCGGGCGATCGCATTTAAGCCCGGTCGAGACCGTCTCTGGTTGGTTGGTGATCTGGTTAACCGGGGGCCAAAATCATTAGAGACGTTGCGGTTTATTCGTGATCTGGGTGCTAGCGCCTCAGTGGTGCTGGGCAATCACGATTTTCATCTGCTCGCGGTAGCCGCCGGTGTGGGCCGACTGCATAAAAAAGACACACTGCAACCGATACTCGATGCCCCCGACCGTGAGGAACTGCTCGACTGGTTGCGGTTTCGACCGCTGCTGCATCATGACGCGGTCCTGGGTTACCTGATGGTCCATGCAGGTATTGCGCCCTCCTGGGATATTCACGCCGCACAGCGCCATGCTGCAGAGGTCGAGGCGGCGCTGCGCAGCGATGACCAGCAGGCGTTTTATCAGGCGATGTACAGTGAGGCGGACGATTGCTGGTCCGATGACCTCACCGGTACCCATCGGCTGCAAGTGATTACGGACTACTTTGCCCGGCTAAGGTTTTGCCGCCCTGATGGTCAATACACTGTTGAGTTTAAAGGTCCGCCCGGCAGTCAGCCGGCCGGGTATTTCCCCTGGTTTGACCTGCCTCGCCGGGCAACTGCAGATATACCGGTCATCTTTGGTCACTGGTCGAGCCTGGGTGTGGTCGATAACAATAGTGTATTTGCGCTGGATACTGGTTGTCTCTGGGGGCGCCAGCTCAGCGCCTTTTGCCTGGATCAGCCACGCTGGGTAAGCATAGAATGTGAACAATATGCCATGTGAACCGGTAGCAAAAGCATCCAGTGGATGCGGCGTAATGTCAAAATGCGCGTTATCCTATTGAGGAGAAAATAGTATGAACCGTATCGAAACCGTGGATTTGGGTGGCTTTGAATGGCCGGGCGATGAGGAAAGCGTCACCGAGGTTCCCGGTCGGGTGTTTTATGACCCGGTCATTTACCAGCGGGAACAGGAAAAAATCTTTCGCGGCGATGTCTGGAATTTTGTCGGCCTGGAGGTGGAAATTCCTGAGCGAGGTGATTACAAAACCGTCCATATCGCCGATACGCCAGTGGTGCTGGTTCGGGGTGAGAATGAGCAGATCCACTGTTGGGTGAACCGCTGTTCCCACCGCAACGCCAGTATCGTTCTTGATAACTATGGCCATAGCGATAGCTTCTATTGTGTCTACCACCAATGGGGTTACAGCCTCGACGGAACGCTGGAGAGCGTACCTTTTAAAAAAGGCCTTGGCGGCAAAGGGGGCATGTCTGACTGTTTTGATCAAAGCCAGCATCGCCCGCGGGCG
>QNFC01000237.1 GCA_003645395.1 Gammaproteobacteria bacterium | reverse complement strand
GGCGAAAGAAGGGTTGTAGCAGAAGTTGGTATCATCAGGTCGGCACCTCGTGAAGTTCGCAGTTAGCGTTAGCTCACCAACACAAAGCTAATATCGTGCCAGTTCAATGATAAGTAATGATTAGCCATTACTTACCGGGATCTCACCTTTAATCTCGCCTGTCAGCGTGACTGGTTGCGATGAATATCTTCCTGTTGATCCTGTTCCAGGGTCTCCGCCGCCAGTCTGCCGTCGCGCGCATACTGCTTAGATAGCCCGGACAACGCTTCAACCTGTGACCGTGCGACCTGCCAGACCTCATGCGCCTGTTGCCAATCATTCTCGGCCCACTGCAGGGCGGCTCTTTCTTTTGTCAGCGCTTCGTCCAGCTCAGCGAGCATCGCCCGGTAATCACCCAGCTGATTCACCGCTACGCCCTGCTTCAAGACACCTTCCATCTTCTGCAAATAGCCGTCGCGATAGTCCTGCAACTGCTTAATCAGCTGGTGATGGCGTTGTCGGTCCAGATTAGTTTCCTGCAGACGGCGACCAGCCTGCTGTTCGCGCCGCTGTTTGAGTTTTATCACTGGCTGCAACTTATTCTGCTTTGCCACGCTCTGTCCCAAATTCATTCCCTGATACTCCGGTTATCGGTTAGTGTCGGCAGAGATTAAATCGGCAGCAGGCATCTCACCCGCCTCCGACGCCGGGCTATCAGCGCTCAGGTTGAGCGCCCCGGCCAACTGCAACAGAGCCGGCTCAAAGCCGACACCGGCATGCATCTCCTGGCGTAAAAATTCCATCATCTGCGGGTAGAGCTTCACCGCCTCATCTAGCTGCAGGTCCTGCCCCGGCGTATAGGCGCCCACACGAATCAGGTCGGCACTGCGCCGGTAGAGAGAGAACATGCGTTTAAATGCCAACGCCAGCTTCTGATGCTCCACATCCGTCACGCTGGTCATCACTCGGCTGATCGATGCTTCTATATCGATAGCTGGATAGTGACCGGCCTCGGCAAACTCGCGGGACAAAACAATATGACCATCCAGAACGGACCGGGCGGCCTCGGCCACCGGGTCAGTCGTATCTTCACCTTCGGTCAACACGGTGTAGATTGCAGTAATGCTACCCGTGCCTTTATCGCCATTACCTGCTCGCTCAACCAATTGCCCAAGGCGGGCAAACGTTGACGGCGGATAACCTTTACTTGCCGGCGGTTCACCAATGGCCAATGCAATCTCACGCTGCGCCTGGCAATAGCGGGT
The DNA here is from genome assembly GCA_003645395.1 of Gammaproteobacteria bacterium. Classification (GTDB taxonomy): domain Bacteria; phylum Pseudomonadota; class Gammaproteobacteria; order Immundisolibacterales; family Immundisolibacteraceae; genus QNFC01. Next base: position 2,427 of record QNFC01000237.1, on the reverse strand, counting down.
CAACGAGTCCATCAGCAACAATACTCGCTGACCGGCGTCACGAAAATACTCAGCGATAGCGGTTGCCCGCTCGGCAGCTCGTAACCGCCCAACCGGCGAAACATCCGCCGGCGCCGCCACTACAATCGCATTATCCAGGGCATCGTTTTCTTTCAGCGAGGCGACAAACTCCTGCACCTCACGGCCACGTTCACCGACCAAACCTATGACCACCACATCGGCCTGGGCAAAGCTAGTCATCATGCCTAACAACACACTTTTACCGGCACCCGCCGCTGCAAACAGGCCGAGTCTCTGGCCACTACCGACGGTGAGCAGACTATTAATACTGCGCACGCCCACGTCGAGCACATCAACCACCGGCGAACGCTGCAAAGGGTTGATCGTGCGCCCGCCAATAGGCACCTTGTTTTGCGTTCGAATCGGCCCCGCGTCATCAAGAGGCAACCCCTGAAAGTCGACAACCCGCCCTAACAGCGCCTTGCCTACGCCGACCCGCTCCCCTCCAGAAACCGGCACTACTCGCGCGCCCGGTTGCAGGCCAAGGGGCTGACCAAGGGCCATTAAAAACAATTTATCCTGTTCGAAACCAACCACCTCGGCATCGATCATCTGGCCATTACGAGTTTCCACTCGGCAGCGCGAGCCAATGGCCGCCATGCAACCCTGTGCCTCCAGCGTAAAACCAACCATGCGCGTTAATTTGCCCTCTATCTGGCTACCATCGCTGGTCAACGCCCGGGCTTGCATGCGTAACAGATGCTCCTGCACGAAGGCGCCGCCCGGCTGCCAGGGTTTGCTTTCCACCGTCTGTGGTCGATTAGTCATAAGCTTGTTGATCACACAGGCAGCGGCGCATCTTCGTCCAGCAAGGTCGCGAGGAGGTTCTTCAACCGCGCATCCAGCCCCAGGTCAACGCGTGACAAACTGGCAACTACCTGACATTCACCGGGCTGAACAGATGGATCAGCCACCAACACCCAGTCGGCCAGGTCATTCTGTTCGGCTTGCACAGCGGCTACCAACTCCCGGTCCTGGGGATTCAGTAACACTTTGGGCCGTTCATTGTTGAGTGGCAGCTGTTCGATCGCAGCACTAATAACCGGAATCAACCGAGTCGGCTCCAGCTCCAGCTCACGGTGCAGCAACTGACCGGCAAGACGCACCGCCAGGGCCGCCAGGCTTTCCAGCACCTGATTATCCAGATCAATCAGTGGCTGGTGCAGATAGCCCATAATTTGTTGCAATCTCTGTATGTCTTTCTGTGCCTTTTCACGCCCCAGTTGCTCGCCACGAGCGCGCCCCTGTTCAAGACCTTCTGCGTAAGCCTGGCGTTTAATCTGTTCGTCATCGACAGGCGCATTGGTATCCGCATCCTGCCTGACGGAGCCAACGCCGCTAAGGGTTGGCATCACCAGTTTGGTCGCGCTCCCAGCTCTGTCAGCCACTTCAGACATTGCAATCACCGAAACTAGTGAGTGAATGACTAGATGAAGTCATCTCCACCCCCACTGCCATAGGAAATATCACCGCTGTCCATCAGTCGCCGCGCAACCGTGAGAATTTCCTTTTGCGCCGCCTCTACTTCAATGAGCCGCACCGGCCCTTTCGCTTCGAGATCTTCGCGCAGCAGAGCTGCCGCTCGCTGCGACATATTGGAAAATATTTTTTCCTTCAACTCATCTGAGGCACCCTTCAGCGCCAGCAACAATGGTTCGGACGAGATTTCCCGCATCAGCGTCTGGAAACCCCTGGCATCAAGCTCATTGAGGTTTTCAAAGACGAACATCAACTCTTCGATGCCCTCGCCAAGCGCGGCGTCTACCGCTTTAATCTGCTCCAGTAACTCTGAACCGACAGAGCCGTCCAGATTGTTCACTATCTCTGCGGCCACTTTGACTCCGCCAGCCGCTGCCGACTTACTGCCGGCATTGTTAGAGAAGGTGCGTTCCAGCACATCACTTAGCTCATGCAGCGCTCGCTCCTGCACCCCTTCTAGAACCGACATCCGCATCAGCACATCACTGGCGATGGCTCGGGGCAACTGCCCGAGCACGTCAGCTGCCTGATCACGGTCAAGATATGCCAGCACAATGGCAATGATCTGCGGGTGCTCCAGACGCAACACTTCGGCAATCGCCGCAGAGTCCATCCAGCGCAGCATATCCAGGCCACCGGTATCATTGTCCGTGGAAATTCGGTCCATCATGCTGCGCGCTTTATCGTCCCCCAGCGCCTGCTGCAACACCTGTTTTACAAATCTCTCCGCCTCAACACCGACCGAGGTAACACCTTCAGCGTGGCCAACAAACCCGGATACCACCGAGTTGACATCGTCCTGACTGACTCGGCCCATTGAAGTCATTGCCCGCCCGAGCTGCTGAACCTCAGTCGGACTCATAAACTTCATTACCTCGGCAGCACTTT
>QNFC01000236.1 GCA_003645395.1 Gammaproteobacteria bacterium | reverse complement strand
TCACCGGACTGGCCATCGGCGGTCTGTTGCCGAGTCTCAACACCCTGGTGGCCGAATATGCGCCGGATCGCCGGCGCAATTTTGCGGTGAGCATCATGCACCTGGGCTTTCCAGTCGGCGGCATCATCGGCGGCGCACTGGCGGCGCAGTTAATTCCTGAATTTGGCTGGCAATCGGTGTTTATCGCCGGCGGCCTGCTTACATTATTAATGATGCCCTTGCTCATAGTCGGCCTGCCCGAATCGCTACTCTTTTTGCGCCTCAGCAAACGCCCTGGAGCCGCTCAAACGGCAAACAGCATCTGTGCCCAACTTGGTATTACCGCGGACCAACTCCAGCACAATGAACCCCCTCCAGACCAACGTGGTGCTGCCCCACTATTACGCGCGCCCTGGTTATTGCCCAGCGTAACGCTGTGGAGCTGCTTCTTCTTTGGCTATTTAACCCTCTACTTTCTGATTAACTGGATACCGACCATCCTCACCGCTGCGGGCCAATCGAGCGACAGCGCTATCGGCGCAGGTATCGCGCTGAACCTGGGCGGAGGCGTCGGCATGTTAGTACTGGGGTGGCTCTCTGCACGGCGGCCAATCAAACCGATGATCAGCATTTTCTTTGTCGTAGCGGCCCTATTAATGGTTGCGCTCGGGCGATTTGAGCTGCCACCCGCGCAACTGCTAACACTAACCGCTATTACCGGTTTTTTCGGCCTTGGCGGGCTGATTGGTCTCTATTCCGTCGCCGCACGCCTCTACACCGATGCAACCCGGGCTTCCGGTGTGGGCCTGGCTATCGGCGCAGGTCGCTTCGGCGCCATTCTCGGCCCCCTTCTCGGTGGCCTGTTAATTGGCCTTGACTGGCAAATGGGGGACTATTTCCTGCTGCTTGCCGCTCCCCTGGTACTCGCCGGACTAATGATTCGACGGGTACAGCCGCCTACACTGAAATAGCGTTAGTGAATTCAATACCGTCTCACTTTAAAAGCCAAAAACATCTCAACTCAGTGAATCTCAATGTCAGAACAACCTGACTTCCTCACCCCCGGGGTTACACCCAACTCGACCATCACACCTCAATTGAGCTGGCAGCCGCTGGGTTACTACAACTTTTTTCGGCTCGTTGTCAGTGCGGTTTTCTGCGCACTGGCCAATAGCGGCGTACTACTAAAGCCTCTCGGAGCACAAAACCCGCAACTGTTCACCATCACCTCAAACCTCTACCTGGTAGTCGGAGTCTTCGCCTTCCTGCTGCTATGGCTACGCAGACCGACTTTCCTCACCCAGGCAGTTACTCTGCTGTTTATCGATGTTATTGCCATTATTATGATCATGCACAGCAGCGGCGGCACCGGCAGTGGAGTGGGTATCCTGCTGGTGATTATAATCGCTGCCAGTGGCCTGCTGTTACCCCGCCAGCTCACACTTTTAGTCACCGCTTTCGCCACCCTGGGCCTGCTCGCTGAGCAGGTCCGCTGGTGGTTCCTTGGCGATATTCAGCCAGAAGACTTCACCCGCGCCGGGGTGCTCGGTTTCGCACTGTTTGCCACCGCGACGATCTCTTTTGAATTTGCCCGGCGGGCCCGTGCCAGCGCGAACCTGGCCGCGACTCGCGGCACGGAATTACGTAATCTGGCGCGGCTTAATGAAGAAATCATTCAACGCATGCAAACAGGGGTTATCGTCACCACCGAAGCAGGCATCATTGAGCAAGCCAACAGAGCCGCCCGGCGATTAACGGGCAGCGAACTGGAAGCAGGCCAATCATTAGAGCTGACTGCTCCCCGGGTAGCCGAAAAACACTCTGGCTGGCAACGCACCCGTAATCAACCCGCCCCGATACAGGGGGAAAAAACCCGCACCGTATTAGGTCCGTTGGCGACACCGGTTAACGACGGGCAGCCAACCCCTCAAACAAGCTCGACCTTAATTTTTATTGATGACGCGACGGCTATGGCTCAACAGGCGCAATTAATGAAAATGGCCTCTCTGGGTGCGCTAACCGCCAGCATCGCCCACGAAATCCGCAATCCTTTGGCGGCGATCGCCACTGCTGGCGAGTTAATTAAAGAAAATGCTCAAGGAGACGCTGAAACAACAGAGCTAACAGAAATCATTTCTCGTCATGCGACTCGGGTAAATCGTATTATCGATGATATTTTGCAGATGGGGCGGCTCAAAACCCATCGGCCACAGCCAATCGAAATCACCCACTGGCTAAAACAATTTATCGACGATTACCTGCTTACTCATGGCCTTACTCGCGGCGCAATTAAAATTGATAGCGATTCGGATCTAACTGTGGAGTTTGACCCGGATCAGCTACACCAGGTGCTATGCAATCTCTGTGATAATGCCATTCAACACTCTATTACTGATGTGCCGAAGCCCTGGGTGGTCGTCAAAGCAAGTTATGACCCGGCGCAAAACCAGACCCTGCTCACCGTCAGTGATAATGGACCCGGCGTTCCCGCGGATAGCGTCACCGAACTGTTTACCCCCTTTTTTACCACCCGCAACGCCGGCACCGGCCTCGGGCTATACATTGCGCAGGAACTTTGTGCCAGTAATCAGGCAACTCTGGCTTATACAGACCAGGGGGGCTTCGGCGCCACCTTTCAGATCCTCTTTAATGACCCACAACAAACGCTAATTTCATGACCCTTACCCTTCCCCGCGCGCTGATCGTCGATGACGAACCCGACATTGCTGAGCTGATCAAAATGACCCTGGCAAGGATGGACGTCACCTGTGACACTGCTGCAACTCTCGCCGCCGCCAAAGAAAAATTAGCGCAGAACGGCTACGATTTTTGCATCACCGACCTACGCCTTGGCCGTGACAACGGACTCGACCTGGTCACGCATATCCAGTCTGACCACCCAGACACCCCCGTTGCAATGATTACCGCCCACGGCAACATGGATGCCGCAGTAACTGCACTCAAAGCCGGAGCCTTTGACTTTGTCAGCAAACCGGTAGCAATCAGCCAGTTGCGTGACATGGTGAGCGCCGCGCTCAAACTACGCAAGACAGCACCTGCCGGCGAAAGCGCAAAATCCAGGGAACTCATCGGCGACTCCAGCATCATGCAGAAATTGCGTAAGCAGATAGTCAAAGTCGCGCGAACCCGTACACCAGTTTTAATCACCGGCGAGTCCGGCACGGGTAAAGAGCGGGTAGCGCAACTCATTCACCAAGCCAGCGCTCAGGCCGATGGCCCCTTTCTACCCGTTAACTGTGGGGCGATCCCCAGCGAACTGCTCGAATCTGAATTTTTCGGTCACGTTAAAGGCAGTTTTAGCGGAGCCACTCACGACCGAGATGGACTATTTCGAGCGGCTGCCGGCGGAACGTTATTCCTGGATGAAATTGCTGATTTACCGCTATCCATGCAGGTAAAACTACTCCGGGCAATTCAGGAGCGAAAAATTCGACCGGTAGGCGGAGACCAGGAACAGGAAGTTGATATTCGCCTGCTCAGTGCGAGTCACCATGACCTTGATAAACGTGTCGAGGAGGGGCTATTTCGGCAAGATCTCTACTACCGGCTCAACGTAATCAAACTAGTGGTACCGCCGCTGCGTGACCGAACAGACGACCTGCCCGCACTGATCGAACATATGATGGGCAAACTGGTTGTCGACCAGGAACTACCCATAGAACCCGTTGTTAGCGACGAGGCAGTG
>QNFC01000235.1 GCA_003645395.1 Gammaproteobacteria bacterium | reverse complement strand
CCATCCGCCATTACTTTATGGTGACGTTTCACTTCCCCTATCCGCTAAACATCAATAAGGAATGCCGAAATGGGCCTGCTGACCCTCATCTTAGAGGATAATCCGCAGGTTCCAAAACAACATTTTCACCAACCAATCGACAACCGCAAAAGGCAACCCCAACTTACATGAAAAATTTCCAGAAATGGCGACCGCATCCCTGGCACGGACTTGAGATAGGCGATAATGCACCCTCCGTGGTCAATGCATTTATCGAAATCACTCCCTTCGACCTGGTTAAGTATGAGATCGATAAGAACAGCGGGTTTTTAATGGTAGACCGGCCCCACCGCACCTCTTCGCTACCGCCATCGCTTTATGGATTTGTGCCGAGAACCCTCTGCGGCGACCGGGTGAAAGCACTGATGCCCGATGCAAGTGTGGGCGATATGGACCCGCTGGATATCTGCATTATCAGCGAAAGGCCCATTAACCACCCCGAGGTGATTGTGCACGCCAGAGTGATTGGCGGGTTACCGATGCTCGATGGCGGCGAAGCCGACGACAAGATTATTGCCGTTCTTGCCAATGACAGCATCCTGGAGGATGCCGAAGACATTGACGGACTTCCCGAGCAGCTGGTTTCGCGGCTACGACATTATTTCTCCACCTATAAAACTCTGCCTGACGAACCGGCCACCGTCCACGTTGGCCAACCTTATAATCGGGCCCATGCCATGAAGGTGATTGAGGCAGCATGCGCGGACTATGACGCGGAGTTTGGCGGTGAGGAGTCTGACCACCCCTAAAAACAGAGGCGCTAACAGGTGACTTCAAATATAGCGTGGCCGGTAAAAATCCGGGAGTTTCATAACCACCATTTCGACTCGACTGTCTGGAACGATTTTCAGTTTCGCGACGATGACGTGGTGATCGCCACCTATGCCAAGGCCGGCACCACCTGGATGCAACAGATAGTCGGCCAGCTGATTTTTGGCGGCGACCCAACTCTCGAGGCGGCCAACCTGTCACCGTGGCTGGATATACGTATCGTGCCGAAAGAGCAGAAATTTGCCATGCTCGATGCCCAGCAGCACCGTCGCTTTATCAAAACCCATTTGCCGTTGGACGCGCTCGTCTACTCTGCGCAGGCGAAATACGTGTACATCGCCAGAGATGCCCGCGACGTGGTCTGGAGCATGTACAACCACCATGCCAATGCCCTGCCGCAATGGTACGACGCGCTTAACAACACACCAGGGCTCGTTGGCCCGCCCATCGAGCCACCGCCCGACGACATCCACCAGTACTGGCGCGACTGGATGGACCAGGATGGTCACCCGTTCTGGCCCTTCTGGGAAAGCGTGCGCAGCTGGTGGGCTGTCCGGCACCTGCCAAACCTGCTGATGGTTCACTTCAACGACCTGCGAGCAGACCTCCCCGGCCAAATGCGCAGAATCGCCAATTTTCTGGAGATCGAAGCAGATGGCGACAATTGGGATTCAATCGTTGAGTATTGCACCTTCGACTGGATGAAAAGCCACGCCGCCACCACCGCTCCCATGGGCGGTGCCATGTGGGAAGGCGGCGGTGAGACCTTTATCAATAAAGGCACCAATGGTCGCTGGCGGGATATTCTCACCGCCGAAGAAATACGCGAGTATGAACGCAAGGCAAACAGTGAACTTGGCGAAGCCTGCGCACGTTGGCTAGCCAATGGCGGAACGATTATCTAACGCCGCAAAAGCATTATCAGGAGATAACAAAAAAGGCTCACCGGATCGCGGTGAGCCTTAGGGTTTTAAACAACATCTCTATCCGATTCACTGGCGATCCAGCTCTACTCCGCTGGCTCAGCTAAGACGACTTCGGTCAGTTTTTTAGCCAGTCAGGCGAGTCCGTCGGGGCATCGAAGTGGTACTTGCCATCCAGCCCGACCAGCACTTTTTTATCCCGTTGATAAATATCATCTCTGAAATAGACCTCACCATCCTGACCAACATCAACAGTCCAGTATAGAAGCAGCACCGGCACCGACTCAGGCAGATTGATGCGCTGCTGTTTGAGCGAATCAATTGCCAGGTCGATCTTTTCACGATTCCAGTTATCGTCATCCTGCAACAGAAGCTCTGCTAGCCGATAGGGGTTTTTGACACGAATACAACCAGAACTGAAGGCGCGACTGCTGCGATCAAATAGCGCCTTACTCGGGGTATCGTGCAGGTAGACCATGTGTGGATTAGGGAATATAAACTTGATTCGGCCGAGGGCGTTGTGGGGGCCCGGTGTCTGCCGGATCATGTACGGAAACCCGCGCGCAGAGGTGGACGCCCAGTCGATGGTGGCTGAATCAACGACCTTGCCTTCCATGGTCAGCACCTGCATCTTTTGTTGCTCTAAATAGGCAGGATCTTTTTTCAGTTTAGGCAGGATATCCTTCGCCAGAATAGTCGGCGGAACGGTCCAGGTCGGATTCATCTCCAGGTAAGTCATCTCTTCGCGAAACACCGGGGTTTCACGGTAAGGTTTCCCGACCACCACCGGTTCATCCCAAGCCACCTCGCCATCTATCAGCAGGCTTGCCCTGAATCCGGCGATATCGACCATAACAAAGGTCTTCGGCAATTCCTGTGAGACCCAGCGTGCCCGATCCATATTCACCCGTATCTGATCAATACGCGCATCCACCGTGACGTTCATCGCCGCCAGTGTGCCTTTACCGATCAACCCATCGACATCGAGCCCGTGCCGCAACTGAAAGTGCTCGACTCCATCCTGTAAAGCCCTGTCATATAAAAGTGGCTCAACGGCTGGCGTATCAGCAGCCAGATCACCGGTAACCACCAAACGTTGCCGAACCGCTACCACTCGCTCGTCTTGCATATCTGGCTTAAGTGTTGGCCCGGCCGGAACCGTTGGCCAACCCCCTGACTCGCGCAACGCCCTGTAGTCCACCAGCGCATCGCGTAGGCGATGATAAAGCGGTAGCTGTGATATGCGGGCATCCAGTTCGGCGTTAAATGCAGTCGAATCAATCAGTTCCTGTATTTCTACTAGCGGGTCCTGACTATTAAACGAGCGCTGCATATTCCGACCAGCAACCATCGTGTCGGGATTCACCTTGCCAAATCTCAGGTGGTAGGCATAACGCACCACCGCTGCAGTGAGCATGATGTCCAGATCCACTCTCTGTGAATCTGACAGATCAGTTTTCGACGCCGCTGCCAACATCTGCTCAATTTCCGCAGCATAGTAATCGGCCGGGACCAGTCCTTCCTGCTCGCTTGCTCGAATTTGAACCAGCAGGTCCAGGGCATTCCCCGCCTTACTCTCCCACGCCAACTCGTAAGCCCGCTGCCGGTAAAACTCTGGCACGAACTTGCCGGTAATCACCACACCCTGAATATCTAGACGGTCATTGGCACGCAGTTGCTCCATGCGAGATTTTAATAGCGGCGATCTTTTACCGATATCCGCCGCCGCGCTGACACCCATGCAAAACGTTAGTAGCGCCAAAATCATGCATAATGCCGCAGCATTTCGAGATAAAGTAATTAAACCGACCTGCCGATGTAAAGAATTAAAACCCACTTGAGTCTCCAACAAAATTGCCTATGAACCCGATTTTTAACCATCCGTGTAACGTCGTCACTCCTGCACAAACCCAACCCTTTCCACAACAATCACGCCCTGTTCTGAACGCAAACTGG
>QNFC01000234.1 GCA_003645395.1 Gammaproteobacteria bacterium | reverse complement strand
TATCATTTTTTGAGGGGTTCGAACTGCCTGAGTGTGCTGACGGTCGGTGGTGAAAAAGCTCACCAATTTGTTTAACCCATCGGCCTGGTCACCGACTGACTGACTGGCTGCGGCGGCCTGTTCGACGAGGGCGGCATTCTGCTGGGTCATTCCGTCCATCTGGGTGATGGCTTTGTTGATTTGTCCGATTCCGGATGACTGCTCCTGGCTAGCGGTGGCGATCTCGGCAATGATGTCGCTAACTTTTTTTACGGAGGTAGTGATCTCCCCGAGTGTTTCGCCGGAGCTGTTCACCAGGTCAGAGCCCTCGCTCACTTTGGCCACGCTATCTTCAATTAGCTCTTTAATCTTTCTGGATGCGCTGGCGCTACGCTGTGCCAGGTTACGCACCTCACTGGCGACCACCGCAAACCCGCGGCCCTGTTCGCCGGCCCGGGCAGCCTCCACTGCAGCGTTTAGCGCCAGCAGGTTGGTCTGAAAAGCAATGTTGTTGATGACCTCGATAATCGCGGCTATTTTATTGCTGGATGCGGTGATTTCGTCCATAGCGGTAATCGCTTTGCGGACAACTTCTCCACCTTTTTCAGCTCGATCCCGAGCTTCGGAAGAGAGTTGGTCTGCCCGGTTGGCGTTGTCGGCATTCTGAGTGACGGTGGAGGTTAGCTGCTCCATGCTAGAAGCGGTTTGCTCGAGGCTGGCCGCCTGTTCCTCGGTTCGTTGCGACAGATCGATATTTCCCTGCGCGATTTCCTGTGCGCTGTTTACCATCTCATCTGAGTCCCTGGAGATGCTGGCGATCACTTCGGTGAATTTCTCGGCGGTCGCGTTGATATCGTTTTTAAGGTTTGCGAAGATGCCGGGGTAATCTGAATGTACTTTTTGGGTCAGGTCCCCACCGGCCATCGCCGTCATTACACTGCTTGATTCGGTAATAATCTGTTCGTTCACCTCAACCAGTTGGTTGATGCCTGCACTGAGTCGTTGGTGAAATCCCGTTTTCCCCAGTAACGGAATGCGGTGGCTCAGGTCGCCGATCAGGGCGCCATCGATGACGGCCTGTATTTCCTCTTCTACGTTGGCCTCGTTAGCATCCCACTCGACCACAGCGCCGATGCGCTGGCTGTTGTCGTCAAGAATTGGAGTGGCGATGATACGAAACACTCGAGAACCGACTGAAATCTGCGCCTCCAGGGTTGTTGACAGATCGGTCAGGATTTCTCGAAGACGGCCGGGAGTTTCATCAAACGCATCAATATTCTCGTCGATGAGTTGATTAGCGGAGAAATCCGGCAGACCCTGTCGAATGTCAGCTTCGGCCTCCAACATCATCGTAGTTACCGACTCGTTCATATAAATAATGTCGAAGTTAGTGTCGGTGATCATTACGCTGGAAACGACCTGGTCGAGCGCCTGGCGAATACGGTTCATTTCCCATTTTCGCTGTTGTGATTTGTTAACGTTGTTGCCAAGACGAATCTGGGTGGAGGCAAGGTTCTGTAATAACACCCCCAGTTCATCTTCACGGTCGGTGGTGATCCAGTCAGAGAAATGGCCTTCGGCGATCTGGCGCAGGGTTTTAATTGCTTCGTTAACCGGTGCGGTGGCATATCGACCCAACAGCTGGCTAAGGCCCAGCTGTAACAGCGCCGCAGCAGTCAACATAGCGGCAAGCGTAACTGCAGAAGCGCCGCTGGCGGCCAGCGAGGCGATGCCGGTCATTAGCGCGATGCCAACGACTACATTGAGCTTAAGATAGACCTTTACGCTTACCCTTTTTAGCCGACTCTGGTATTTGCTGAAAGGTGAGGGCTCTAGCGAGGCTGTACCCGCGCGGATATTGCGATAGAGCGTTTCGGCGGCACTGATTTCAACTTTTGAGGGTGACGTGCGTACCGACAGGTGACCGACCACATGGTTCCCTTCTCGAATCGGGGTGACGTTGGCCTGTACCCAATAAAAATTGCCATTTTTGCAACGGTTTTTGACTATTCCTGACCAGGGTTTGTCTGCCTTGACGGTATCCCACAGGTTTTGAAAGGCCGCCGCTGGCATATCCGGATGGCGAATAATATTGTGGGCTTTACCAATTAGTTCCTGCCGGGTAAATCCACTAATGTCGAGAAAAGTCTTGTTAACGTAGGTAATCCTGCCTTTGGTGTCGGTAATGGAGACAATAAATTCACCCTCGGCAAAGGTGACCTCATGGTCAGTGACCGGCTGGTTAATTCTCATAAAGACTGTTCCTGAATATCATGTGTGCTAAAGCCTCTCCGACCTCCCCGGGTGTTCGGGTTTTTGCCCATCAGGGTTGAATATGGATGCGGGGGGGAAGGCATGTAGCAGCTGCACTAATTCTTTAAAACTCTTCCCATTCATCGTCGCCGCCAGCGGCAGCGATTTTATTTGCCGGTTCAGGGCTTAAGGACCGCACCGGGGGTTCGGCAATGGTTGATTCCTGTTGCCAGGGCCTGTCTGTACCGCGTTTTTCGACAAAGGGTTCAACGGGACGAGTGCCGAGTCCGTTAGTGGTGAAAAAGCTCACCAGTTTATTCAGTCCCTCCGCTTGATCACCTACCGATTCACTGGCAGCGGCCGCCTGCTCAACCAGGGCAGCATTCTGCTGAGTCCGTTGGTCCATTTGGGTGATTGCTTTGTTCACCTGTTCAATGCCCGCCGATTGCTCCTGGCCGGCGGCAGAGATCTCCGCAATGATGTCGCTAACTTTTTTGACTGAGGCGTTGATCTCTTCCAGCGTTTCACCGGATTTATTCACCAGTTCTGACCCTTCGCCAACTTTGGCTACGCTGTCTTCGATGAGGTCTTTGATGTCTTTGGAGGCGCTGGCGCTCCGTTGTGCGAGGTTGCGTACTTCACTGGCGACTACTGCAAATCCGCGGCCCTGTTCACCGGCTCGAGCTGCTTCTACTGCAGCGTTTAGCGCTAACAGATTAGTCTGAAACGCAATTTCGTTAATCACCTCGATAATTTCGGCAATTTTGTTGCTGGAAGTGGTGATTTCGCCCATAGCGGTAATGGCCGCACTGACTACCTCACCCCCTCGTTTAGCTTGTTCCCGAGCTTCCTGGGATAACTGATTGGCCTGGTGGGCGTTGTCTGCATTCTGGCGCACGGTGGAGGTCATCTCTTCCATGCTGGAGGCGGTCTCTTCAAGGCTCGCGGCCTGCTCCTCAGTGCGCCGGGAAAGGTCGTTGTTGCCCTGGGCAATTTCGTGTGCGCCACTCAATACTTCGCTAGCACTCGTTGAGATGTTGTCCACCACTCCGGTGAATTTATCGACCGTGGCGTTGATGTCTGTTTTTAGCTGGCCGAAAGAGCCCTCATAGTCAGCCTCAATTTTGCTGGTCAGGTCGCCGGAGGCCATGGAGCCGAGTACCTGACTGGCATCGACAATGACGCGATCAGCGGCATCGACCAGTTCGTTAACCCCTGAACTTAAGACCTGATAAAAGCCTGCTTTGTCTTCCAGACTGATGCGCTGGCTCAAATCACCGGCACGTGCGGAGTCAACGATATCCTGAATGTCATGTTCAATGACTCGTGAGAGGGTTTTCAGGGTGGAATTGGCGTTTTGTTTGAGTTGATCGAAGCTGCCCCGGTAGTCGGTTTCAATGGTTGTCGTCAGATCGCCACGAGCCATCGCGTCAAAGATTTTTGCGGTGTCGTTGACCACCTGCTCATT
>QNFC01000233.1 GCA_003645395.1 Gammaproteobacteria bacterium | reverse complement strand
GCAGCCACACCGCTTAGCGCCTGACGAAGCTCACCGTTGTGTTGATCGGCTGGATCAAAATAATCCAGCGCTTTAGTCATCAGCAGGTAAGTGTTGGCGTCGAAGCGGTCAACAAAGGTTTCACCTTGATGACGCAGGTAGCTTTCAATCTGAAACTCCACGTCAAAGCCAAAATTAACTTTGCCCTCACGCAACTCTCGACCGAAGCGCTCGCGCATCATGTCGTCAGAGATATAAGTAATGTGACCCAGCATGCGCGCCAGCATCAAGCCGTGGCGGGGAACTGCGCTCTGCTCAGCGTAGCGCCCCTGCGCGAATTGCGGGTCAGACATAATCGCCCGCCGAGCAATTTCGTTAAAAGCAATATTTTGCGCAGAGAGCTTGGGTGCGGCAGCAATAATCAGCGCACTGGCAACCCGGTCTGGAAAGTCGATGCTCCACTGCAACGCCTGCATAGCACCCAGACTGCCGCCCACAATCGCTGCCCAGCGACCAATGCCCAGTCGGTCAGCCAGGCGGACTTGAGTACGGACCCAGTCGCCGACGGTAACAATAGGAAAATCTGGCCCCCAGGGTTTACCGGTCTCTGAATTAAGAGTAGTCGGCCCAGTAGAACCCGCGCAGCCGCCGATATTGTTGAGGCTGACCACAAAATACTTGTCAGTATCCATAGGCTTACCGGGGCCAATGTGCTGGTCCCACCACCCCGGCCGCTCATCGCCCGCGTGGAAACCCGCCGCGTGGTGGTCTCCACTCAGGGCATGACAAACCAGTAGCGCATTTGATTTATCGGCATTGAGCTTGCCATAAGTTTCCACCACCAGTTGGTAACTCGGCAGCGTGCGCCCGCAAGCGAGCTCAAGCGGCTCATCAAACTGTATTGTTTGCGGCTCCACCAGACCGACTGAATCACTGGCATAACCACCTTTTTCGGTGGACATAGGCGTTACTTGTTACCGCGCTGGCGAAGCCGAGTAGCGCTGCGCAGGCGCAGAGCATTAAGCTTAATAAAACCGTCCGCGTCAGCCTGGTTAAATGCTCCCTCATCATCCTCAAACGTAGCGATTTCGGGATCAAACAGTGAGTCAGTATCTGACTTACGCCCAACGACGGTGACATTGCCCTTGTAGAGCTTAATCCTGACCCGACCATTGACGTACTGCTGAGACTCATCAATCAGCCCCTGCAACACTTCACGCTCAGGACTCCACCAGTAACCGTTGTAAACCAGGCTAGCGTAGCGCGGCATCAACTCATCTTTCAGGTGAGCGACTTCGCGGTCTAGCGTCAATGACTCAATGGCGCGATGAGCGCGCAGCATAATGGTACCGGCCGGGGTTTCGTAGCAACCACGGGCTTTCATTCCGACGTACCGGTTTTCAACAATATCAGCTCGACCAATGCCATGGCGGCCACCGGCTTCATTAAGCCAACGCATCACATCTGCCGGGGCCATGGTTTGGCCATTAACTGCGACTATGTCGCCCTGGCGATACTCCAGCTCCACCCATTCAGGGGTATCTGGCGCGGCTTCCGGGCTCACTGTCCAACGCCACATAGACTCTTCAGGTTCGTCCCATGGGTCTTCGAGAATACCGCCTTCGTAAGAGATGTGTAGCAGGTTAGCGTCCATCGAATAGGGAGATTTCTGCCCCTGTTTCTTAAAATCCACCGGAATATTGTGCTGCCCGGCATAAGTAATTAATTTTTCCCGTGACAGCAAATCCCACTCCCGCCAAGGGGCGATGACGCGGATATCCGGCTGCAGGGCATAGCAACCCAGTTCGAACCGCACCTGATCATTACCCTTGCCGGTGGCGCCGTGGGCAATCGCATCGGCGCCGGTTTCGCGGGCAATTTCAACCATACGCTTAGCAATCAACGGCCGGGCGATGGAGGTGCCGAGCAGGTACTCCCCTTCATAAATGGCGTTGGCGCGAAACATGGGGAAGACAAAATCACGGGCGAATTCGCCGGTTAGATCATCAATAAAAATATCGCAGGCGCCCATAGTCTCAGCCTTGGCCCGCGCGGGCTCCAACTCTTCATCACCCTGACCAATATCTGCAGTGAACGTCACCACTTCGCAATGGTAGGTGTCCTGCAACCAGCGAAGAATTATTGAGGTATCGAGACCACCCGAATACGCCAACACCACTTTTTTTACGTCATTCATCTTCTTATCACCAACCTGTTATCGATCTGTTCAAGTTCTTTGCGCAGCACCGCTGTGTTTACAGAGGCTACTTCCGTTTGGGCACGAATATATCGGTTACGCTACCGTCAAATACCTCCGCCGCCATCGCCACCGTCTCCGACAAAGTTGGGTGGGGGTGAATCGTCAGCGCCAGGTCTTCTGCGTCGGCACCCATTTCTATGGCCAGCACGCCTTCCGCTATCAAGTCTCCAGCGCCGGGACCAACAATACCGACACCGATCACCTGATGACCCTCTTCGGCAAACAGTATCTTGGTCATGCCTTCGTCGCGATGCAAACTCAGGCTGCGACCATTTGCTGCCCAGGGGAAAACCCCCTTGCCGTATTTAATACCCTGCTCTTTCGCCTGCGCTTCGGTGACGCCCGCCCAGGCGACCTCGGGGTCGGTAAACACCACGGCGGGAATAGCCAGCGGGTCAAACGCTGATTTCATACCCGCAATCACTTCGGCAGCGACCTTCCCCTCGTGCACCGCTTTGTGGGCGAGCATCGGATCTCCGGCAATATCACCAATCGCAAAGATATGTGGCACCGAGGTTCGCATCTGCTGATCGACTACGGCGAAGCCACGGTCGTTAATGGCAATCCCGGCTTTCTCCGCATCAAAAAGCTGGCTGTTAGGACGCCGACCGACCGATACCAACACTCGGTCGTAAAGCCCGCTCGCCTCGCCATCGGGGCCTTCAAAACTGACTTTCAGGCCATTTTTCTGCGGTTTGATACCGGTCACTTTAGTATTAAGTTTTATCTCCGCTAACTTGCCCAGCAACCTTTTCTGCAGCGGTTTTACCAGGTCAGCGTCTGCCCCCGGCAGCAGCGCCGGCATAAATTCGACCACGCTCACCGCACTACCCAGTCCGTTATAGACACTGGCCATCTCCAGGCCAATATAACCGCCGCCAATCACTAACAGCTTCTTCGGGATATCTTCCAGTTCGAGCGCGCCAGTGGAATCCATCAACCGTGGATCGTCGTAGGGAAAACCGGGAATACGAGTCGGACTGGAACCGCAAGCAACCACAGCGTTCTGAAAACTTATGCGAGTATCGCCATCCGCACCGGTCACCAATAGCTCGTTCGCACTGGTAAAACGACCTTCGCCATGCACCACCTGTACCTTGCGCTGTTTCGCCAGGCCCGCCAGACCTCCGGTAAGCTTGCCGACCACGCTCTGCTTACCGGCACGAACCTTGTCAAGATCAATCTTCGGCTTACTAAAACTGACACCAATGGCCGCCGACTCGGTCGCCTCATCTACCACCTTAGCCACGTGCAGCAACGCTTTGGAGGGAATACAACCAACATTCAGGCAGACCCCGCCAAGTATCGGAAAACGCTCCACCAGCACTACTTTTTTCCCCAGGTCGGCAGCGCGAAAAGCAGCCGTGTAACCACCTGGCCCCGCGCCTATGACGACGACTTCAGTTTCGATACTAGTCAGTTCCGCTTTAGCCATTATTTGTTGTCCAACAGTCAGGAATT
>QNFC01000232.1 GCA_003645395.1 Gammaproteobacteria bacterium | reverse complement strand
TTCACCAATAGCCATCGACGGGACAGCCGTACTGGTCAATTCCCGACGCCTGGCTCAAGATCACTACGTGCTAGCTATTGAATACCTGAAACTAACTGAGACCAATGTTGAGCAACTGGCAGGGTTTCTGGAAGACTGCACGCTTGCGTAACACTGCGTGGCGAGCCCTTCAGCTCCGCGCTACCACCTCCTGATCAAGTACAATTTCAGCCCTTAATGAGTCCACGTGCTGCCTATTGGCACACAAAACTCAACACCCCAAAAGAAACAGGGCTTGAATAATGTACGGATGGATTGTCAGAGAATGGTGTGAACCCGAGTCGATGGATTGGGCCGAAATTAACCTGCCGCCCGTGCAGGGTAATCAGGTCAAAATTCAGGTTAAATCAGCGGCACTGAACTTCCTCGACACATTAATGATACGCGGTCAGTACCAGGTTAAACCGCTGCTACCCTTTACCCCAGGCGTTGAAATTGCCGGCACGGTTATTGAAGCCGGACCCGACAGTAGACTGTCAGTAGGACAGAGAGTCTGCGGACTAATCGACCACGGTGGTTTTGCTGAACAGGTGGTCACCCCTGACACTGGCTTGTTAAACCTGCCCGATAGCATCAATTTTGTTACCGGGTCTATCATCCCGGTGGTTTACCCAACTGCCTGGTGTGCGCTGAAATTGCGCGCCAACCTACAGCCTGGAGAATCGGTACTCATCCATGCTGGTGCCGGCGGCGTGGGGTCAGCCTGTCTGCAGCTAGCAAAGCACTGGCAAGCACGCGTGTTTGTTACCGCTGGTAGCGAAGAGAAACGCCAATTTTGTCTTCAGCAAGGTGCCGAGGCCGCCTTTGGTTATGATGACAACTGGCGCGAACAAATCAAAGAACTGACAGGCGGCCACGGTGTTGATGTGGTGGTCGATAACGTCGGTGGAGAGATGACTCAGCAGAGTGTTCGCGCACTCGCCTGGGGTGGTCGACTGACGATTGTCGGTTTTGCGGGCGGAGACATCGCCGAAATCCCTGCTAATCGGCTGCTACTTAAAAACGCCAGTGCCATGGGCGTAATGTGGGGGGGCTACCAGCACAACCAGCCGGCAGAGGTTCAACCGACAATAGATGGGATTTTCGAGCTACTTGAACAGGGGAAGATTAACCCGGTTATCTCAGCAAAATACGCTCTCAGTGAGGCGCCAAAAGCACTGCATGCCCTGGCAGGGAGAAGTACTTATGGCAAAGTAGTATTAATCCCCGACCATAACCGCTAGTTCAACTCAGTGGCTGACCTGCACAACAAACCGCCACAGATTTCGGCGATCCCCAGACTATGGCGAGCACTACAGTGGTCGTTAAAAGGATTAGGTGCCGCACTACGATATGAACAGTCATTTCGCATCGAACTGGCGGGATTACCACTGATTATTGGTTTGGCATTATGGACAGGGCACACCCACTGGCAACAGGCACTACTGGTCTGCGGCTGGTTACTATTGTTGATGTGCGAGCTGCTCAACTCAGCGATAGAGGCGGTAGTTGATCGGATCAGCAGCGAACACCACGAGCTGTCCGGTCGGGCTAAAGACTTTGGCTCGGCAGCAGTCTTCATCGTAATGATTATTAATCTGTTAATGTGGGTCGCAACTTTGCTGGACTCTACCAGCGCCTGAATAAACACCTCGAACAGCTGGCTGGAGAATATTTTGTGAAAAAAAACATCAAGTCACTACTTGCCGAAGCAGAAGCCGTTATCGAAACCGTCTCCGTCGAACAAGCCATGGAGCTAGCTCAACAGGATGATGTCCAGTTGGTCGACATCCGCGATATTCGCGAGCTCACCCGCGAGGGAAAAATTCCCGGCGCACACCATGCGCCGCGGGGCATGCTGGAATTCTGGGTTGATCCAGAAAGCCCCTATCACAAACCCCTGTTCGCCAGCGGCAAAAAGTTTGTACTCTATTGCGCCAGCGGCTGGCGTAGCGCCCTAGCGGCCAGGGCGCTCCAGGAAATGGGACTCGACCCTGTCTGTCATATCAAAGGGGGCATAACCGCCTGGAAAGAGGCGGGCGGTGAGATAGAAAAGGTGGAACCCAAAAAGAGCTGAACCCTGCGAAAATTAGCGCTCTTATTCTGAGTCCTTCCCGAGTTTCAACCTTACCCAGAATTTTGAATTGTCCCTGAACCGTTCTAAAAACCCTGTTTACCGTTGAGATTGCAGGTAATTCTGTACGCCCATCTGCTCAATTTGCAGCTGTTGGGCCTCCAGCCAGTCTACGTGCCCCTCTTCATCGTCAAGAATGTGGGCAAAGAGTTCCCGGCTAATAAAATCCTGATGCTTTTCGCTACAGACAATCGCTTCCTTCAATAGCGGGATCGCCTCCATCTCCAGACGCAGATCGCAGGCCACCATTTCGGGTAGATCTTCTCCTATATAAAGCTTGCCAAGATCCTGCAGGTTAGGAATTCCTTCGATCATAAGGATACGATCAATCAAGCTATCTGCATGCTTCATTTCGTCAATGGACTCTTCACGGCTTTTACTAGCAAAGTCGTTATATTCCCAATTAGCCGCCATTTTAGCGTGCAGAAAATACTGATTAACTGCTGTCAGTTCCATTTTCAGAACCTGATTGAGAAAACTTATCACCTCTTTATTGCCTTTCATTGGCTTACTCCGAATTCGGGAAGATGGGAGAAATTATAAACCTGATCATTTTTTAGTACGCGGACCTAAACGGCAAATTTTCCAGCAGATCAATCCAAGCCGCAACCACAATATCAGTCGTCAACAGATCGTTTCTCCACCAGTAGTGCCGCCACAGTTTCGAGTGCTGCAGCTCGCAACATCTCCTGCATATAATCGCAACACTTGCCGCACTCGACACCGGCTCCAAGTGTCTGCTGCAACTCTGCCACGGAATTCACCCCTGCGGTTATTTTTTTAACAACCTGTTTCTCGGTAATTCCCCTGCACAGACATACGTACATAGCTGGACCTCATCAGCAACCAGCATCGAAAAAATTAGCACTGGTCTAGGATAAGCTATTACCCTTATTCAACAGTAACCGATTTTGCCAGATTACGGGGCTGATCAACATCAGTGCCCTTAATCACCGCCACATGATAAGCAAGCAACTGCAGGGGCACGGTGTAAATTACCGGCGCCAGGACAGAGGCGCAGCTCGGAACATCGACCACCTCGATATCCGTTTCATCGACCTCTGCATCAGTGTGAGCAAACACCAACATGCGACCACCACGAGCGCGAACTTCGTGAATGTTTGATTTTAATTTTTCTAGCAAATGGTCATTCGGTGCCACCGCGATCACCGGCATCTCTTCATCCACCAGTGCCAGCGGGCCGTGCTTCAATTCACCGGCCGGGTACGCCTCAGCATGAATATAGGATATTTCTTTTAGCTTTAGTGCCCCTTCCTGCGCAACCGGAAACTGGGCCCCCCGGCCCAAAAACAGTGCGTGATGCTTGTCTCTAAAACTACTAGCAACTGACGCTATCCGCTTATCCAGCGCCAATACCTGCTCCAACCCCGCTGGTAAATCATGTAGTTCGGCTACCAACTCTTTTTCAGCTACGCTGTTCAATGCGTGGCGCCTTCCCAACACGATGACCAATAACATCAAGGCTGCAAGCTGGGTCGTAAATGCTTTGGTAGAAGCGACACCAATTTCAGGCCCGGCCCGGGTCATCAGTACCA
>QNFC01000231.1 GCA_003645395.1 Gammaproteobacteria bacterium | reverse complement strand
GCGGTGAGCTGGTCGGTTTGACCATCTAGCCAGGGCGATTAGCTTAGAGCACCATCAATCAAGCCTGGCTCTATTGATTACCTCTTAGCCCAGGCTCTGTGCCCTTTCCGTCCTTGGTGGGTCCTTCGACCCTGCTCAGGGGAGTCCTGTCGAGCCGCCAAACCATTCCACAGATGCTTAAAAAGGGTAGCGCCCCTTTTTCCCGGGTAAGCGAGCCATCGGACAACACCACTGGAAAAAATGTATTTAGAAAACTTTCACCGTAATTCACCGCATTGTTAAGTGACAGTTCCATCGGTTCTATATGCGTCAACGTTGTGAAGAAGTGATCGTAAATCGTCGGGAATTTCATCTTCGTGAAATCCGTCTATGATTCTGATATCCGTCAAAGTTATCCCGAATTCTTGTTGCAGCCGACCTCGAAGTGATCGCAATACAGGTTTTCCGGGAATGATTTCCATTCGTGCGTTCAATTTACCCCATTTTTCGTCAAACCAAGCAATCGCATCCGAGGTGAACGTAGCCGCATCCTTCCCCGAAGATTTGTGATACTCGCAAAACTTACTTATGTATTGTCCTTGGCAGTCACTCTTTAGGTCGTTTGTTATTGCATCAAGAAGAGCTTTGATATTCAATTCTGCCGCCGGGTCAGCATCCGCCGAGCGACTTTCAATTAGTTTTGATGCGACTCGTTGCAAGACCGCAGGCACCAGTAAATAATTCTCTACCTCTTTCCTTCGATGAAAGTGCGCGAAGTGAATTTCCTTTCGTAAACTTTCCAAAAGTGACTCTGTTTCCATATCACTTCGATAGTCTCGATCATAGATGGCAGCAATCTTCAAACCGGAACCCAGTGTTTGATTAAACCCCCATGAGAGAGCTTGGACGCGCTCCCAAGACCCAAATCCACCGGATTCGAGAACAGTAAGGCCAGCTCCTGCACCAAGGTCCAACAACTGGAGCTTGCGAGCAAATCTACGGAGGATTTTGTAGTCCCCCATTCCTTCTACAAACAGAATGCGACGGTTCCTCGCCAACTCAGTCAAAGTGAGGTTTTGTATTGACCCAATGGTGTTGAGCGCTTCCTGTACTCCCTCGATATTTCGAAGTCGTTTGGCGGAACCCCTAGTCTTGTCAATTAGAAGAATCTCGTCCGGTTCGGCTTCGCCAAGTATTTCCACTGAATGAGTTGCAACGACGATGTCGGGTTTTACATCCCTCAAAATCCCAAGTAGCTGACGTTGAAGGTCGGGATGAAGGTAAACCTCAGGTTCATCGACAATAAGTACGTCGGATTCGCTGCACCGGGAGATGTGCGTAAGCAGTTGGCACCAAATCTGAAATCCGAGCCCCGCCCAGAAGAGCTCGCGGTCCATCCGATCTTCTGAGCAAAACATGATTAGACGTCTTTCCAGCAGCGTCGTGATCTCCGGTAGGCCGATGGACATTCCGGGCCATGTCGTTTCGACTAATTGGCGAAACGCATCAAAACCTTCTGGATTCTTTTGCCAATAATTGCGGAAGTGCCGGCTTGCTCGAGGAGTGCCGGCAGCTCGTTTTACCGTCTCGTCAGTAACAATGTGTTCTTCCTGTTCTATTGGACCAAGTACAGGGATGACTTGTACCTGAATCGGGAATTCTCGACGGAACGCAGCCGCAGTTGCGGCGAGACGGCCTTGTGTTTCCCAGTAAATTGAGCAACCGCCGTCTCGAGGAAAGTACAAATAAAGAATGTTTCCGTTAGAAAATCGAAATTCGATTCGGCTGTCTTCATCGGCGTAGTCGGAATGAACATTTTCCAAAGAAATAGGTATTGACGCTTCTGGAACTATGTGTCCGTTTGTAGGATGTCCAGTATGCGAATATACGCGCGTTGCGCGACGAGCACGGGCCGGACGCAACGCTTGTTCTAGAACACGGAATGCGCTGAGGATCGTAGATTTTCCGCAGTTATTCGGACCAACCAGCACGTTCATATCACGCAGCGACACCGAAAAGTTTCTGAGTGCCTTAAAGTTGCGAAATCGAACGGAGGTTATTGCCACGTCTGTCACCTACACAGTGAATGGTCAGCGATTTGCTGACCATTAATCTAACGAATGCCATCTATAGTGCGGTCATTCCTTTTATCGGCGTCGATAATTAATCATTTAATACCAACAGGTTGCCGGGGTTATCCTCCGACTGGTACCCATTCAGCGGTGATCAACGTGGTGCCGGATTACTTCACTAGCGCACTGCATTCGTTGATTGTGTCTATGAAGCATAAACTCTCGTTAGCTGGTCAACAACCGCCCTATCGACCTCGACGCATCGGCGTTCCAACCTTTAAGGCAATAACTCCCTGACGGTCGCTATCATGCTGCGGTATTGGTGAGCCTAACCGCTCTGGCTTTTACCACCCAAAGCGTCGGGACTGGTCTACTATTAACCTTGGATAACCACCTAGCGGTTGTGGCGGCCGGTAATTCATTTAAGGGAGATCAACGACATGCAGATGCGGGTATTAGGGAGTACTGGTCTACTGGTTTCAAAACTCTGCATGGGGGCCTGGACCTTCGGCAAGGACAAGTTTGGTCTGGGTGGCCTGGATGCGGGGCAGAGCAAGGCAATCGTTGACCGGGCACTGGATGCGGGGATTAACTTCTTTGATACCTCCAACAATTACAGCTTTGGTCAGTCGGAGGAGTTGCTGGGTGCGGCGCTTGTAGGTAAACGCGAGCAGGTGGTGGTCTCCACCAAGGTGCGTAGCCCTACTGGCGAGGGGCCGAATGATCAGGGGTTGAGTCGCCATCAGCTGATTCGCTCGGTTGAGCAGAGCCTGAAACGGCTGCAAACTGACTATATTGATGTGCTGATTATTCACGGCTGGGACGAACTAACTCCGCCTCTGGAGACTTTGCGGGCGATGGATGATCTGGTCCGCAGCGGCAAGGTGCGTTATGTCGGTGGCTCTAATTTATGCGCCTGGCAGCTGGCGGAGTTTTTGGCAATTTCTGAGCGCGAGGGTTTGCCCCGTTTTGAGATTTTGCAAGCCTACTACAACCTGGTGGGTCGAGAGCTGGAGCATGAACTGATCCCGCTTTGTGAATATAAAAAAGTCGGCATCATGACCTGGAGCCCGCTTGGTAACGGTTATCTCACGGGTAAATATCGCCACGGCGGTAAGGGTCGGCGGGATATACCGATGTTCTCCAATTTCCCGCCGATGAATCTTGAAACCGGGGAAAAGGTGATCGACCTGCTGGAGGTTTTTGCCGCTGAGCACCAGGCCAGCTGTGGTGCGGTTGCCCTGGCGTGGCAAATGGCCAACCCGGCAATCACCTGCCCGATTCTGGGTGCAAAAAATGTCGAGCAGCTGGAGCAGAATTTGCCAGCTGAAAACCTCGAGCTGAGCGCTGAAGAATTACAACAGTTAAATGAGGTGAGTGCGATCCCGTTGCCTTATCCTAACTGGATGGTGGGTTTTCAGAACCAGCCTCGGTTAGATGCCGATTAGACTGTTAAATCATTGTTTAAGGATAGGGGGAGGTTAAATTGAAAATTGACTGTTTTACCCACGTGATGCCGAAGAATTTCTACCGACGGCTCAAGGCCGCCATGACCGGGCCGGATTACCTTTCTGGCATGCTCGATAGCATGCCAGAACTGGCGGATATGGATCGGCGGATTGCGATCATGGATGACCTGGGGGTGGATCAGCAGGTGATT
>QNFC01000230.1 GCA_003645395.1 Gammaproteobacteria bacterium | reverse complement strand
TGGCTGACGGTGGGGTCTACGCTGGTGATACCGACGCCGATGGTTTGCTTAGCGGCACTGGCCGTGTCGACTGGGCCAACGGCAGTTATTACGTTGGTGAATTTCGACACGGACAGTTTTACGGTCAGGGCAAATATGTCGGCACCACCGGTTTCTCTGCCGAGGGCGCGTTCGCGGATGGGCAACTAACCGGGGTGGGGCGCACAGAGTATCTCGATGGAACCCACTATGCAGGGGAATTTCAGCATGACCTGATGCACGGTCGCGGCAAGCTGGTGTTCGGCAATGGCAGCAGCTGGGAAGGCGAGTTTAGCAACGACAAAATGACCGGCAGCGGCACCTGGAAAGAACCCAGCGGCATTGTTTATATCGGAGAAATGAAAGCAGGTAAATTTGACGGCCTGGGTGAGATGACCTACGAAGATAAAAGCCATTATGTCGGCCAGTTTCGTAACGGCAATCGGCACGGTCAGGGGCTGTTCGATCGTGCCGACGGCACTCTGTATAGCGGCGATTTTATCGAGGGTGAATTTACCGGTGCTGGAACTATTACCCGGCCGAAGCAGCGGGGGACCTATGTTGGTGCGGTAAACAGTTGGCAGCCTGATGGCAAAGGCATTGCTCGTTCAGAGGATCGTCAGATGATCGGCCACTTTAAACAGGGGCAGCTTGATGGCAAAGGCGAGTACCGTGGCTCGAATGGCCAGCGCTATCAGGGAGAGTTTGAAGACGGCGAGTATTCTGGTCATGGGGTCTGGGTCGATAGCGACGGTAATCGTTATGAAGGTGAGTTTGAATACGGTGAGTTTCACGGCCAGGGACACTTCACCTATGCCGAGCCGCTGGACGGAATCAGCAGTTTTAATGGCACCTGGAGTTGGGGCCGATTAGTATCCGGCGATGAGCAACTGGTGATTCACGCTCCCGAGGAGGTCAGCGAGCATTTTCTCTATCAACAACCCGATCAGTTAGCCACGGCATTGGCGGGGCTGAAACCAGGGGATCCGGAGAAGATTGAGCTCTATACGTTAGCCCTTGGTTCTGATGGTAATGAAGAAGTTTTTAATCGTGAAATCAATTATATAGAAAGCCAATTTAAAGAGAATTATAACGCTGGTGACCACGGGGTTTTTTTCAGCAATAGTCGACGCAACCTAGATGGCCGGCCCATGGCCACGATCACCAGTCTGCAGCGTGGGCTTGATGCGATTGCTACGAACATGGATTCCGACCAGGACATCCTGTTTCTCTATCTGACCACTCATGGTTCGAAAGAACATGTTCTCTCTTTCGATCAATCCGGTATCGACCTGCCAGACCTGAGCGCGGATGATCTGGGTGAAATGCTCGATAACAGTGGGATTAAATGGAAAGTGGTGGTGCTATCGGCCTGCTATTCTGGTGGCTTTATCGATCGCCTTAAAAACGACAACACACTCATTTTTACCGCTGCTGCGGCGGATAAAGCCTCGTTCGGCTGCAACGACAACACGGAGTTTACTTATTTCGGTGACGCATTTTTTCGCCAGAGCCTACCGAAGACAGCATCGTTTAGCGAAGCGTTCGACCAGGCAGTGGAACTCATTGATAAATGGGAGCAGACTGAAGAACTGGAATCGTCCAATCCGCAGAATCACCGGCCAGAGCCGATTCTTGAACAGCTGCGTATCTGGCGGGAAAACCGCTGAAAAAATCCAGGAGCAGGCCCGTTAATCAGCTTCGAAGCGTTGAGGGGGAACGGACTCACTCATCCAGGTTTTTGGTCAGTTTTTCTGGTTAAACTTTCTGGGCCAGCCGCTTTGCCAGTGCACGGTATGAGCCGATATTAAACGCCAGCCCCATGTGCGAAGCGCCGTTAACCTCGATGTTTTTGGAAGGGTCTTCTTCAGCACAACTTTGCCAGCCAACAATGCCGTCATTTCTCGAATAAATGGCGAATTGGGGAACATCTACGGCGGCTGGTGCAATCATGTTCTGCGTGAAATCACATAGGCAGTAGCCCGTTCCACAAGATGCCTTTAGATTTCGGCCAACCAGATCCCCTTTGCCTATTTTCAGGTAATCCCAAACTTTGAGCACCAGAGGGTGGGCCTCAACAATATCCCTGAACGGTGAACCTACCGTGATCACTCGGTCAATCAGCTCGGGGTTTTTGAGCATGACTGTTTTTGCCAACATGCCGCCAAGACTATGACCGACCAAAATTACTTTTTTACCGGTCCTACGATGGATGCTCTCAACCTGACGAGCAAGATCGCTGGCGGTTTGATCTGGGCAGGACGTATTCCAGTGAATGTTGGCGGCGTGGGCACGATAGCCGATTCGGTTCAGCCATTGGCGCATCGGTAGCATGATCAGGTCATTGGCAATAAAACCGGGAATAACCAGCACAGGCTGATCATGCCCTCGTTCTACCCCCCACCCCCAGAACAGCGGGTGCCAATGGAGGGCCATGAATTCAGTCGGCCAGATCGCCTCGCGCCAAATCGGCGTATAGGTGTCCTCAATCGACGGATCATGGGCAAACGGTCCGGTGTCATCAAAGTCATCTTCAAGATGATCGAGAAGTTGCGCCATTACGGCGCCGGCGTCGTACCCAGGAGTTTGTTCTACCGACTGTTGAGGCATTTTTTTATACGTTCGCCCTGGTTAGCATGAAAAGGATGAAAAACTGTATACCGACGGCGGCTATTTTTGCAGGGGAGAAATAGAGCCGGGCCCGGGAGAGCAATGCTACGGCATTTACTCCCCCGGTTGGTATTAGCTGCCGAATTTGGTGACTTTCTCAGCAGTTTCTCTGGCGGTGTCGAAGGTTTTCTTCATCATGTCGGTCATCGGGTTTTCAACGCCCCAGGCACGGGCGAGGTCGAAGGCCGCTTTTGAAGAATTACGGGTGCCTTCAAACAGTGATTTGGCGGTGTTACTCATTTCGGCAGTAATGTCACCCTGACCGGCAACAACGGTTTTAAACGCGTCAAATGCCTGGGTCTGTGATTGGGTCAGCGACTCCAGCATGGCCGTCATGTTTGCCCGATAATCGCTAGGATTAGAAGCGACTTTCTTTGCCAGATCAAGTGCAGTGGCCTGGCTGTCAGCTACACCTTTGGCGACGCTGTCGCTCATACGGACACCGCGGTCGCGTGCGTTAGTGAGCACACCAGCAATCACTTTCTGGTTATCAATTAAAGTATCGATAAACACCTGGACTTTGTCTTGTGAGGTGGTCGATTCAGTGGTCTGTTTGGCTTGGGTCATCAGTGTTGTCTCTCGTTAGTAGTGGTAGTGGCCCGGTTTAGCGCAGAATCCGTCATTTTTTGACTTAGTGGCACTAGACAAGGTGCGGTTGATATTTAAGTGCAATTTGCATATAGTGTCAACCCCGCACTTATGTACAGGCAAGATTGTGGCAAAAAATACAGAAATTCCAGATACAAAAGTCCCGTCAGAAATGCTTACCGCTAACTTGCTAGCGCTGCTTAAAAACTGGTCGGGGTACGGTTATGAATTAGCAAAAAAACTCGAAGAGGCGGGTTACGGGGCATACAACAGTGGAACCCTGTATCGCACGCTCAGGCAAATGGAAAAAAATGGTCTGATCTCTTCACTCTGGGATACCTCTACTGATGGGCCGGCTCGTCGGGTCTACAGCGTGACCAGTGTGGGGACTTCGTTTTTGAATAACTGGATGAGCCTGATCGATTTGCATAAAAGCGCGC
>QNFC01000229.1 GCA_003645395.1 Gammaproteobacteria bacterium | reverse complement strand
GGCGGTATATAGGTGTGTCAATAGTCATCACCGTGTAATGGCGGTAGACAGTCTGTGGGCCAAATTCCTGGTCGTTTACCAGTTCGCCGGTAGCGAAGGTGGGTTGTAGCCGGGTACGTTTATCCGGGCTGACTTTATAAATTTTTGTTTTGTCCTTATATAGATAATAACCGGGCGCGATTTGCCATTCGACTGCCAGGGCATCATCGGTGAGCGATAGCGCAGGTATAAAGGCCGCTCGCGGGTCAAGTACTGTCTGCGCCGTAGGCAGGGAAAAAGTTTCGGCATAGCTATCGTTCATAAACGAGAAAAGTAAGAGTAGTGAATGTATTAAGTATTTGATCATGTCGGACAACAACCAATGTGGGGCAAGGCCGGGTGGTAGAGGCGCTCTAGTTGGGCGCGTAGATATACCAAAAGTTCAGCGCAGAGTAATTCAACTATTCTCCCCAAACCGCTTTGGGCGGGTTAAGAAAATACATAGATATGACCTTGCGCTGAATA
This sequence comes from Gammaproteobacteria bacterium, assembly GCA_003645395.1. GTDB lineage: Bacteria > Pseudomonadota > Gammaproteobacteria > Immundisolibacterales > Immundisolibacteraceae > QNFC01. The sequence continues at coordinate 3,285 of QNFC01000229.1, read as the reverse complement.
ACTTTGTTTCAGTACAGGCTTGAAATCAGATTGATCGACCCCATCTGCTCACTTACCGGGACAATCGCTTGCCGGGTTGAGACACTCAAAACCAGTTTGTTAGTGCTTGACTTGCGCGTAGTTGGTTTTATCATTTAGCACCCGGCGCATGAGAGTGCTAACCAAATCTTATTGATTTGTATCGTTTTTAAAGGTCGGACGTTTTTAGGTCGACCCTTAATATCAAACAGGAGAAAGCATAGTATGAGTATTCGACCATTGCATGACCGTGTCGTGATCCGCCGTGAGGAAGAAGAAAAAACCACCGCCGGTGGCATCCTGCTTCCCGATTCAGCATCTGAAAAGCCAGCTCAGGGCGAAGTTGTTGCTTGTGGTAATGGCAAGATCTTAGAAAGTGGCGATGTGCGTCCGTTAGACGTAAAAGTGGGTGACAAAGTGCTGTTTGGCAAATACTCAGGTAGCGACGTCAAGGTAGACGATGAAGAGTTACTGGTGATGCGCGAAGAAGACATTCTCTGCGTCATCGAGTAAGGCACTAAATCCCTAGTTAGGAAACATAGGCGGATCGTCGGCTAACGCCTGGTGATGCGTAATCGAATTCTGAACAGTTTAAGGAAGCAACGAAAATGGCTAAAGAAGTAAATTTTGGGGGCGAGGCCCGACAGAAAATGATGGCTGGTGTGAACACGCTGGCTAACGCAGTAAAAGTAACCCTCGGCCCTAAAGGCCGTAACGCAATACTGGCAAAATCTTTCGGCGCACCGACCATCACCAAAGATGGTGTGTCGGTTGCCAAAGAGATCGAACTGGAAGACAACTTTGAGAACATGGGCGCGCAGATGGTCAAAGAGGTGGCGTCTCACACTTCAGACAGTGCCGGTGATGGCACCACCACTGCAACCGTCCTGGCTCAGTCGATCGCTGTAGAAGGTGTTAAAGCAGTTGCATCCGGTGCTAACCCAATGAACCTTAAGCGCGGTATCGATAAAGCCGTAGCCGTGGCCGTAGAGCAGATCGCTGCTCTTTCGCAGCCCTGTACTGAGCGTACCGCCATTGCTCAGGTTGGCACTATCTCTGCCAATTCTGACTCCAGCGTAGGTGAAATCATTGCCGAAGCGATGGACAAGGTTGGTAAAGAAGGCGTAATCACCGTTGAAGAAGGGTCTGGCCTTGAGAACCTGCTGGAAATGGTTGAAGGCATGCAGTTTGATCGTGGCTACCTTTCCCCTTACTTCATTAACAACCAGCAGTCGATGACTGCCGATCTTGAAGAGCCGATGATCCTGCTGCACGACAAGAAAATTTCTAACATTCGTGATTTGCTGCCATTGCTTGAAGGTGTTGCTAAAGCGAGTCGCACATTGATGATCATTGCTGAAGATATCGACGGTGAAGCACTGGCGACTCTGGTGGTGAATAACATCCGCGGTATTGTCAAAGTTGCAGCCGTTAAAGCCCCTGGCTTTGGTGACCGTCGCAAAGCGATGCTCGAAGATGTGGCTATTCTCACCGGTGGTACCGTTATCTCTGAAGAGACCGGCATGAGCCTTGAAAAAGCCACTCTGGAAGATCTTGGTACCGCTAAGCGAGTCACCATTAGCAAAGACGACACCACCCTTATTGACGGTGCTGGTAAAGCCGAAGACATTCACGCTCGGGTAGAGCAGATTAGTGCGCAGATGGAAAACACCAGCTCTGATTACGACAAAGAAAAAATGCAGGAACGGGTTGCCAAACTCGCCGGCGGTGTTGCAGTAATCAAAGTCGGTGCAGCCACCGAAATTGAAATGAAAGAGAAGAAAGCTCGCGTTGAAGATGCCCTGCATGCCACTCGTGCTGCGGTTGAAGAAGGCGTGGTGCCTGGTGGTGGTGTTGCTCTGGTGGCGGCTAGCGCAGCGGTTGCTGCTGTAGCGACCGACAACGACGATCAGAAGCACGGCGTGCGTATAGCCCTGCGGGCGATGGAAGAGCCGCTGCGGCAGATTGTTAGTAATGCCGGTGATGAGCCTGCAGTTGTACTGACGAAAGTGCGTGAGAGTGACGATAGTTCATTTGGCTACAACGCTGCTACTTCTGAATATGGCGACATGCTGGCGATGGGTATTCTTGACCCGGCTAAAGTGACCCGTGTAGCGCTGCAAAACGCTGCATCGATTGCTGGCCTGCTAATTACTACCGAGGTTGCAGTAGCCGACGCGCCTGCTAAGGACGCCGGTGGCCCGCCAATGGGTGGTATGGACCCGATGGGCGGTATGGGCGGTATGGGCGGTATGGGCGGCATGATGTAAGTCGTCGCTAGTCCAATAGCTATAGAAAAGCCCCGGTGTTTTCGCCGGGGCTTTTTATTATCTGGGTTTTGGTGACTTCCTTAGCGGGTAGAGAAAACGATAAACTCTACAGTTCAGGTTGACTGCATGGTCGGCAGTGGCATCATCGTAAGGTCAACTAACGAAATTTAGGGAACACCTTCGTGTTCCCAGCCTTCAAGGAATTAAGAAATTGGGAATGGAAGATCGCGACGGGTTCATCTGGTTTGATGGCGAAATGGTGCCGTGGCGGGATGCAAAGGTCCACGTATTGACGCACAGCCTTCACTACGGCATGGGCGTTTTTGAAGGCATGCGCGCCTATAAAACAGCGAAGGGTACTGCGATTTTCCGACTCCAGGAACACGTTGACCGGCTGTTCGGTTCGGCCCATATTTTGCAAATGGACATGCCTTTTCCCCGCGAGCAGATACTGCAGGCGTGTTGCGATTCAGTGACCGCAAATGGGCTGGATGAGGCTTATGTCAGGCCACTAGGGTTTTATGGGTCAGAGTCGATGGGCGTAAGTGCGCCCAATTTGAAGACCCACGTTATGGTGGCAGCATGGGAATGGGGGGCCTATCTGGGCGATGACGCGCTAGAAAAGGGCGTACGCTTACGGACTTCTTCATTCGCACGTCACCATATTAACGTCACTATGTGCCGAACCAAGGCTACCGGCAATTACATAAATTCTATGCTGGCGCTACGTGAGGCTCAGGCCTGTGGGTACGACGAAGCGCTGCTGCTTGATGTTGATGGCTATGTCGCCGAAGGCAGTGGAGAAAATGTATTTCTGATTATGAAAGGCGTTATTCACACCCCCGCACTCACCTCGGCTCTAGCCGGTATTACTCGTGATACCTTGATGGCGATCGCTGCAGAGGCCGGCTATGAAGTGATCGAACGGCAAATTAGCCGCGACGAGGTTTATCTGTCCGACGAAGCGTTTTTTACCGGCACCGCCGCAGAGGTCACT
>QNFC01000228.1 GCA_003645395.1 Gammaproteobacteria bacterium | reverse complement strand
AAGGCCGGGTTGAAGGTCGAGTCGAACCTCCAGTTGAAGGTCGAGTCGAACCTCCAGTTGAAGGCCGAGTCGAGCCTCCAGTTGAAGGCCGAGTCGAGCCTCCGGTTGAAGGCCGCGTTGAACCTCCAGTTGAAGGCCGGCTTCGATCGCCCCCTGAGGGTATACCGTCGGTCTTCGACCACCCGCCCTTGCCGTGTTTGTCCCAACTGCCGTTGTCATTACGCCGGTAGACATTGCCGCCTCTGTCAGAGTAGACGTTGTTGGCCCTGTTGTTCGCAACCTTCGGCTGCTGGCGAGTATTACGGTCTTGGGTCCGTGCTACACGGTCCTGATTGGCGCCTCGTGAGTAGATGCTGTTGTTTGGCCTGCTGCCATTATGGGGAGGCCGTGATCCACCGTGGTGGCCTCCATGGTGGCGTCCATGATGATAACCATGGCGATATCCGGCCCGATAACCGGCGCCATAACCGTAACGCGGGTAGGGTCGGAATGGCATTGGTCCCCAGAAACCACCGCCATAAAACCCTCCGTATCCGCCCCATCCAATTGTCAACCGGAAAGGTCCATTCGCGTAGCTGAGACCACAGCTCCAGCCGTACCACGGGTTCCAGCGCACATGAAAACCCCATGTCGAATGGTAGGGATAGTAGCGATAGGGGCTCCAATATGGGCGGTAGTACCAGCCAGTGCCGTACACAACGCTACCATGCGAAACATAACTTCCCGTGTAACCGGGAGTGTAGCCGACATAGACCACCTCGGGGGTCGAGTCGTAGACCTTGACGTAGGTGATGTTGTAATGCGGATTTGAAGGTGGAATCGTGTAGATCTCGTCGGGGACTTTCTTGCACACGGTCCACGCCCCGGACGGCGACGCCGACTCATACCAAATACCTTGATCGCAGCAGTAATAACGGCCACCTGAAAGAATGACCGCAGCGGCTGTATTGACCGCATACTTCATCGCGGTCCCCTCAACGGGCTCGAACTTCGGACTTCCGTCATATTCAATCTTCAAGGAGGCGCCGGCCGACGGTTTGACGGCTGCGGTCTGAGGTACAGCCTGCTCAAGAAGAGCCTCTCGCGCCTCTTCTGTACCGGCAACGCTGGCGCGAACATATCCGACCTCCGAGTCAACCGGAATATCCCCGAACGGAGCAGGAATCTCATCACTGGCTTCAAAGGTCCAGGGCCCCTGTTCAAGGTCTTTCGTCTTAAACCAGCGTCCTGAGAGCAATACGTAATAATACTGGCTCCCGATGTCGAACATCAGATCAGAATCGGTATTTGAAATCAACAATATCTCGGTGTCTTCTACCGGAGTGAGTTCAGGCTCACCATCGATGAAAATCAATTCAGCCGGTACTTTTGATATGACAAGCATCGGCTCACGAGAATCGGGTTTCTCCGTTGCCACTTCAGTTTCATCGGCCTTGGGTTGCTTTTTCTTCTCCTCCTCCCGCTGTTTCTTGAGAGCCTCGTCGATCTTGTCGATATCTCCGGGCAGCCTCGTTGTTGTTTTCCACGGCCCCATAATATCTGCGGCCTTGTACCACAGCGTATCGGCAGCAAGATAGAAGGTCTTCTTCTTGTATTTAACCATCACGTTGGGTGTATTGACGACACGCTCAAGCTTGGAGTCCTCAATATCCTGCAACTTCGGTTCGCCATCTAAAATGACGAGCACTGCCGGTTTGTACTTGACAATGATCTCTGGTGGAGAATTCTTGATATTCTCCTCATCCCGCTCCTCAACCTGCACGTCTTCAAGCATCGGAAGAATCCGGTCCAGGGAGATGGTCAGTCCCCACTTGGGAATCTCGTGGGTAAGAAAAACTTTGAGTTCTTCCTGTTCCTCCTCACTGGCTTCAGGAAATGCAACGGAGGGCACGGTGATATCGGAGAATTGGACTATGCGCGTATCACGATCAACGTCAAACCGTCCACTGATCCATACAGCTCCGAAGACGGGCGAACCTTCACCCTTTTTCACTGATACTGCTGCTCTCGCTTCGAAGGCGCCATCCTCCCATGTATCAAGTTGAGGCTGGTACATCGTAATCGTACGGCTCTCTCCCTCCAATATACGCGGCCACGCCTGCACATCTTCGGCTGCGCTCGCTGAAAGCGCTAGAAATAAGAGAGTTATGAAACAAAGGGTGCAGAGTATGTATCTTTTCATGAGCAAACCTTTCGGCAACCAGCTATAGTCCAGATGATTGCGCCAGACGACCCTAGCATAACAAATTCCCATACGTCAGCTGATCGAATCTCACCGGCAGCGCCCAATCCAGCTCAGCTTGTTTCGTCCGGCCCTTCAGGCTGGGATACAATACTGTCCGAAGACCCTCGAATCGAAGGAGAGTTCATGAGGCGTGGTTCTGTATACCTGTTCTTGACATTGTTGATCACTGGTTTGAATTTTTGGACCCCTCCTTTATCGGCCCAGTCAGCTACAAATGAGGATCTAGAACTTGTGCTCGTACTCTCGGGGGGCGGCGCCCGCGGCGCTGCCCACATCGGGGTTCTCAGAGTGCTTGAAGAGATGCAGATCGTGCCGGATCTTATTGTTGGCACCAGTATGGGATCGGTCGTCGGGGGGCTTTATTGCGCGGGCTGGTCCCCGGATGAAATAGAAGAGTTGTTGATATCAATCGACTGGAACCGGATTTTCACCGACCAGGCGCCCCGTAGCGACCTGAGCTATCGGAGGAAACAGGACGATCGTCCTTTTCTGATCGACGCCAGACTGCACTTCAACGAGGAGGGTTTCTACATTCCTCCTGGCGTGCTTGGCGGCCAGAGTCTTGAAATTCTCCTGCAGACGCTTGAGGCAAGGAGTATGCCGGAATCAGACTTCGATCAGCTGCCTGTTCCTTTTAGAGCTGTGGCAACCGACATGGAAAAAGGCGAACCTGTTGTTCTGGACTCCGGCAGTCTCGCCCTTGCGATGCGAACCAGCATGTCAATTCCCGGTTTGTTTCCACCTGTCATCAACGATGGCCGTACGTTGGTCGACGGCGGATCGGTTGCCAATCTGCCGGTCGGCATCGCCATTTCTCTTGGCGCCAAACGTATTATTGCGGTTGACATCTCCAGCCCGTTGAATTCATCCGGAAAGAAACTCGAAAATTTTTGGGAAGTCTTCAACCGTATGAACTCGCTCTTGACGGTCAACAATCGAACAGTCGATGTTTCCCGGCTGCGTCAAGACGATTTGTTGATTCGTCCGGACCTTGGAGATATCGGCTTTATGGACTTCGATCGAGCGACGGAAACTGTCGCGATCGGAGAAGAAACAGCGCGAGCTGCTGCTGATCAACTCAAAACCTTCGTAGCATCAGAGCCGGATTGGCAGACCTACATCGCTTCGCAGCGGCGTTCGCCCTCTGATACGATCCGGGTTGACCGGGTCCGGCTCGATCATGTCGGCCCTTTCAAAAACTCCTCTGCCAAGTATGCATGGCAGCTCAAACCACCGCTCGATCTCGAACCTGAGGACCTGAGGCGAAATATCATGCGCCTCTTTCACCTTCGCCACTCAGGCATCATCAGCTTCCACGTCGATGAGGTCGATGGCCTGTACGAACTTGCCATCGAAACCCCTCCACCACCCTACGGAAAGCATTCCTTTCAGATCGGTCTCGGTTTCTTCGACGATTTCGACGGCAATAGTGAATATTCAATCAGTGCACGTCACCAGATGCTGCCAGCCAACCGCATGAACGGCGAATGGATGACGATCTTTGAAATCGGCTCGAGTCCCCGCCTCTACAGCGAGTTCTATCAGCCTTT
>QNFC01000227.1 GCA_003645395.1 Gammaproteobacteria bacterium | reverse complement strand
GACACAAAGGGGGACACCACTGAAGTAGACAGTGAAACCGGCAACGCAGTTGACCTTAGCGACGCAAACACTATTCCTGACGAATCCCCCCTGGATACTGACTGGCAGGAAACCTTCGCTGAAACCAACTATGAACTGCTCTCCGGCAGCGCACCTGCAAACCGCCAGGGCGAAGACCTGCCTGATTTCACCGCCACCGCCCACAAAGCTGAGACCCTCACCGATCACCTGACCTGGCAACTAGACCTAACCCCCTTCAGCGAACGTGACCGATATATCGCCGAAGCCATCATCGATGCTGTCGACGCCAACGGTTATCTGCGAGCAGATCTCGATGACATCCTGACCAGCCTACCTGTTAATGACGAACGGCCTTATCACGAGGCCGAGGTACTCACCGCTCTACATCGAGTACAGCAGTTTGACCCGCCGGGCGTTGCCGCCCGCGATCTGGCCGACTGCATGACTATTCAGCTTAATCAGTTTGCCGACGACACCCCCGGCCGGGACGGTGCCTTAGCAATCGTCAAGCACATTGAACTGCTCGCCAAACGGGATTTTCGCCAGCTGATGCGGCAAACAAAACTCGATGAAGAGCAGGTACGCACCGCCATCACACTGATTCAGCAGCTCAATCCGCGTCCGGGCAGTGCAGTGGTAGACGAGCCCACCGAGTACATCACGCCGGACGTTTTTCTGCGCAAAGTCGGCGACGAGTGGAAAATTGAACTGAACCCGGCTATTGCACCCAAACTCCAGGTCAGCGCACTCTATTCTGGTTTGATTAAACGCCGCGACACCAGCGAGACCAATACTTATTTAAAAAACAATCTCACCGAGGCGCGCTGGTTCATCAATAGCCTACACAGTCGCAATCACACCATGCTGAAAGTATCAAAGGCAATTGTCGATCGGCAACGAGATTTTTTTGAATCTGGCCCCGAGCATATGAAACCAATGGTTCTGCACGATATAGCTGAAGACGTTAGCATGCACGAATCGACCATATCGCGGGTAACTAATCGCAAATACATGCACACTCCGGCGGGAATATTTGAACTCAAATATTTCTTCTCCAGCCATGTGAGCACGGTAAACGGCGGCACCGCTTCGGCCACTGCCATACAGGCCAGAATCAAAGCACTGGTTGACGAAGAAACCAAAGCACTAAGCGATTCCAAGCTGGCAACTCTGTTAAAAGAAGCCGGCTTCAATGTTGCCCGGCGTACTGTCGCCAAATATCGAGAAGCCATGAAAATTCCGCCCTCCAACGAACGCAAAGCTGACTTATCTGCGGGTAAGTTCTGATGCCCCCCCCAGCCGCCAATGACCATGAACTGATTATCGTTAGCGGCCTCTCTGGCTCAGGTAAAACCACCGGCCTGCGCACACTGGAGGACCTGGGCTATTACTGCATCGACAACCTGCCCATTGCCCTGCTGTCGGCCCTTGGCGAACAACTTCAACAAGACAACCCCAACCTGCACCGCGCCGCAGTCTGCATCGATATTCGCAACAGTAGTAACTTGCAGCAATTTGGCGAATTAATTGAGGAACTGCGGGGAAAAAATGTTTCCTGCCAGGTGCTATTTTTTACGGCCAGCGAATCGGCCCTGATAAACCGTTTCAACGAGACACGTCGAAAGCACCCACTGACCAGTAGCCAGCATTCCACTGCCGATGCCATTGCCATCGAGCGCGATATGCTGCTTCCTATCTCGGAACTGGCCGACCGTACTCTCGATACTTCTCAGGACACTATTTACGACCTCCGTGAGCGGATACTGGGGCTGATGGGCACTGATCAGTTGTCAACCTCCGTACTGTTTCAGTCATTTGGTTTTAAGTACGGCGCCCCCACCGATATGGACATGATTTTTGATATGCGCTGCCTGCCCAATCCGAACTGGGATCCAGTCCTGCGTCCACACACAGGATTAGAGCAACCGGTAATCGAATTCCTCGGCTCACAACCGCTGGTCGGTGAAATGTTTGAATCGGTACGCGACTATCTGCAAACATGGATCCCGCGGTTTTTTGCCGGCGGGCGCAGCTATCTGAATATTGGCATCGGCTGCACCGGCGGCCGGCATCGGTCGGTCTACATCGCTCAGCGCCTCGGTGATGAATTCAGTCTGGAACTGGAGAACGTGCTTGTCCGTCACCGTCAATTGAGCTGACCAAGTCAGCCTGAATTTGACTGAATGCCAGCGACTTCACACCAGGTGTTTTTTCAATTCAACAGGCTACCGTTGCGCTCAGCTCGCGGAGTCGCTGTTCACAGCCAAGTAACTCCTCCCGCGATATCATCATCACCCCTTCGGCACCGCCTTCCAGCTCCATCCACATCGCTGGCAAATCAGGGAGCTGTCGCATCAGTGCATCGACGGACTCACCCACTTCAAGCACCAACCAACCACCTGCCGTTAAATGATCGATGGCACCCACCAGAATCGGCCACGCAAGGTCAAGTCCGTCATCTCCGGCATATAGCGCTAACGATGGCTCGTGGCCATATTCGGCCGGCATCTCACGCTGCGCGGGGACGTAAGGTGGATTGCTGATAATCAGGTCATACTTTTTGCCAACAAGTTCACTAAATAGATCAGACTGAATTAGCTGCACTCGATCAGCAAGCCCCAGGCGGTTACGATTTTCTGCCGCCAGATCAAGAGCATCTGCCGACAGTTCAGCCGCATCGACCGTCGCTGATTCAAACACCATCGCCGCGACCATTGCGATGCAGCCGCTGCCTGCACATAGATCTAACACTGAGCTAACTGATTGGCGGTCAATCCACGGCGAAAAACCCTCAGCAAGCAGTTCGGCAATCGGTGACCTGGGCACGATTACACGATCATCAATTTCAAACCGAACCCCAGCGAACCACGCCTCACCGGTGAGGTAGGCCGCTGGTCGACGCGAATTAATCCGTTCTTCAACCAGGGTCTGCAACCGCTGCCGTTGGGCCGAGGCTATCTCCAACGCCATCATTTCATCAGTCACCGTCGGCGCACCGGTAACCACATGCGCAATCAGATGAGCCGCTTCATCCGCGGCACAAAACATGCCATGACCATAAGCGAGGTCGGCGGCTTCAAACCTAGATTGAATATTGGCCATTGCGTCGGCAACGGTGAGGCCAGACTTCCAGTTGAAATTCATACTTCTTCACTCATTAAACAACACTCATCAAATCAGCAAGAGAGCGTTGAAACCCTTTAGTAATCTCGCCATTGACCGCTACGGAGATTGCTTATCATTGAAATCAATCCAGTCAACCGTGAGAGAAAATGGCTGCCATATTACGCGTCTCGACCTATTTGAGTCTGTTGCTCTACCCTGTTTTTGGCGTCGCCCAATACGCGGGCCTTGCCGGTGAGCCATGGACAAGTACGAGCGATACCGAAAAATGCGCAATCAGCCAGCGACTAGATCACAACGGAGGCGTGGCCAAATTTCAACAACTTGCCGGCAAACGACTCCGCTTTACCGTTGAACAGCACCCCCTGGTGTCAATCAACAGCAACGCCAAAATCTACTCCGCACCCCCGGTATGGCGCCACGACCAGGCTCTTTCACCTATTGGCGAAGCGCAACGCCAGCGCGGCAACCAACCCTTTCGCGTTTCTGCCGATGTCGCTGAAAAAATGTTGGAACAACTCACACAGGGACAGAGCAATTTAATTAGCTACCTGGATCCAGGCCTAAAAAATAACGAGGAAATTCTCACCCTTTCACCGACATTTTTATACCCGGCACTCAACGATTTTCGCGACTGCGTACAAAACCTATCTCCCTTC
>QNFC01000226.1 GCA_003645395.1 Gammaproteobacteria bacterium | reverse complement strand
CCAAAAGACGATACCGAGCGGCACAATAATGAATAAACCGTACGCGACAGTGCCTGCCATTGATATCGACCGTGAGGGTTTCTGTTGCATATTGGCAATCTCCATGGTGTTTGTTTTGTACTGAGTGATGAGATTTACAGATAGTTAACGAATGGAGCATCGTGAAAATTTGGTGTGGAAAAGTTTTGGATTTTTCAGTGGAATATAGCTTTTAATAGACCATGCAGTCGGTATGTGTTCTTTACCTGGGACTAAAGCGCTGCAGGTAAAGACCGAGCACCCCTGTTCATTCAGCAGAGCTACCCAGCCACGACTTTAGACCAGGCGCACTCATTGGATAGTACGCAATAGACCCAGGGCATCCGCGCCAACATCGGTCAGTTCTCGCAGCAGTTGTTGTAGGTGTTCTTTATCGGTCTCACCATCGGCGTGCAGCGCAACGTCGTACCGGCGCTGGCGGAGACCGAGTTCGGTGTTAAAGCGGGGTCGTTCGCGCTGCTGATGGCTTTTATTGTCAGCTTCGGTTTCGTCAAAGGCGCGATGAATCTGGTATCTGGCAGAGTCTCGGAGCGGGTAGGGCGTCGCAGGGTGCTGATCTGGGGCTGGGTCGCAGCAATACCAATTCCTTTTATCTTGCTATGGGCGCCAACCTGGAACTGGGTGGTGGCGGCGAACATTCTGCTCGGCGTCAACCAGGGCTTTGCCTGGTCGATGACGGTGACCAGCAAGCTCGACATCGTGCGCGCCAATCAGCGCGGGTTGGCCACCGGCATGAACGAGTTTGCCGGCTATGGCGGTGTTGCGCTGGCCGGCGTGGCCACCGGGTATCTCGCCGGCGGATTTGACCCCGCCTGAGCCTGTTCTGGTTTGGCATGGTGGTGATCATGCTGGCGTTGGCGAGCGCACTGGCGTTTAGCAAGGACACCCGCCCATGGGCCAGGGCAGAGGCGGAGCGCCACAAGCGAGAGGCCTTTAGCGGATAACGGTCTGGTTGATCTTTCCTACGGCCTGCCTGAGCAACCAACCCTGGGGTAAATCTTTGCACTCGTCACCTGGCGGCAGCGTACCTTCTCCGCGCTATCGCAGGCGGGGTGTGTAGAGAAGTTTGTCGATGCGCTGGTTTGGGGCTGTTCCCGGTATTTCTGCACGCCCGGGGTTTGTCGCTAGTAGAGATTGGCTGGGTGGTCGGGGTGTACGGATTTGTTTGGGGCGGTAGTCAGCTCTGGTCCGGCCCGCTGTCTGACAGGGTCGGTCGAAAATGGCCCATCGTTATCGGTATGTGGACCTGCGCTGCCGGTATTGTGCTGTTCGTTATGGCCCAGGACTCTGTCAGCTGGTCACTGGCCGCAGCCGTTATGGGGGTGGGCATGGCGCTGTTATACCCAACGCTAATCGCGGCCATCGGCGATATCTCTCACCCGCAATGGCGCGGCACCAGTCTTGGCGTCTATCGCCTATGGTGCGATTTTGGCTACGGCATCGGTGGCCTGCTCATTGGCCTTTCTGCCCAGTTTGGCGGCAGCATCTTGACGGGCTTCTGGGTGACCGTGGTGGCCATGGCTGTCTCCGGTCTATGGGTGGCGGTAGCGATGGAAGAAACACTGGAGCGTTTCGCTGGGTGAACGCCCTAGTAGTCAAAAAAAGGGCTAGTTTTCAGCTAAACGCTTTGCCGGCAGCTTTTTCTGGTCTCTCGCCTGCAACACATTCACCGCTACCAGCACGGCGATAGAGAAATAGAAGGTCGCCTTTGACATAGCCACTATTTCAATAGCGTAACCGGCCAGCCATGCTTTTATTCGCCGCGCAACTCCTGGCTCGCACGCCTTCTGGGGCTGGTTTATCGCCGAGGGTTTTTAACGTAGCGATAAAAGTAATTTTGACTAGGACAGTTTCTTTTTCCTTGCAAAACCAATCCCGGTCAAGCCTAGACCCAACAGAGCAAGTGTGGCGGGTTCGGGTACATTGTAAGCTTCTACGTTATCCAGCCTCGCCCATGCCCAATCACCAGTATGCTCTTTGAGTAGAAAAGTTAATCTCGCATTAGGTGTGACTGGATCGATCGTTAATCCGTCAAATAGAACTGTAGCCCATACTTGCTGCCACCCATCAGTGCTGTCTGTTACCTTGATTAAGGTATTCACAGAATCGGGGCCGCCGTCTATTTCAAGTCTTACGAAAGATTTAAAAAAATCTGCTGTTGAGCTAGTTCCTGTATTCAGTCTGAATTTAAACCCTATACTAATTCCGTCCCATAAAGGATCGACATCGAAGTTTTGGTAGAGACGCGCGTCACCATTGCCTCCATCAACGTCAAATCGCGCAATGCTATTTCCACCACTTCCAGTGGTTACCCATACATTGCCGGGTGTGGCGTGATCCCAGCCCGTTAGATCGCCTGTTTGAAAGTCACCATTGGTTATTAAATTGGCTTGGGCTAAGCCAGTTAAGCCAAACAAAAGTAAACCAAAAAATACACTATTTCTCTTCATTTTAGTTCTCCATTAAGTTGTTATGAGCTGAGTCCATTCCAAGAGATTCGGAGCAGGCGGTAAGTTAAACGCAAGCAATATGCCAATAATTCAACCAATTGTTTTATATGATGAATATTTAACTTGTTCATTCTAAATTCTATGAGAATTGTAAAAAATAATGACATCTTTGTGTTTTTCGGCACGTAAGTTGTAAAAAAAACTGACATAAATAACGTTTGAGTGTTATCCGGGTCAGGTTCAACGTTCGATCACGCCTTCGCAGGAGCGCAATAAGGGTCTGACGCCACTGTTCCACCGACGTGCCGAGGTTTGCAGAAATGACGGGCTACCGGGAAGTTGCTCACCCTGTGTCGCTTTAGTCGACTAGTTGTTCCGTGCCGGACTGGTCCATAGTCGCAAGGAGTCATGGTTTATTCTTGGCCAGAGAGATATTAACCGAGATTGCTCAGGAGGCCAGCGATGCAGGTTAGGCTACACAGGAACGCGACCAGCACCCCCAGGATACGTCGTGAGATCCAGCAATAAAAAGACTCGATTGCGGTGCTGGCCAGACGCTACGGGGTCACCGAGCAGACTGTCCGTACCTGGAAGAACCGAGACTTTGTTGAAGACGTCTCCCCTACGGCACACCGTCTGCAAACCACCCTGACACCCGCGCAAGAAGTGATCGTGGTCGAAATTCGCAAGCTCCTGCTGTTATCCCTGGATGACCTGCTGGTGGTGACCCGCGAGTTCATTAACCCGGATGTGTCCCGTTCTGGCCTGGAGCGCTACTTACGCCGTCACGGCGTATCACGATTAGCGGATCTAAAGCCCAAGCCTGAAAAGGCCAGGTTCAAAACCTTTCAGAACGATGAGCCCGAATACGTACATGTGGATATTAAGTAGCTGCCACAGATGCCCGATGAAGATCATCGTCAGTACTTGCTTGTGGCCATCGACGGGGCAATCCGTCACGTCCAGGTGGCTTTAAAACGGAGCAAGTCCGCCCGTAGCAGCGTTCGGGCCTTTCTCAACGAAGTGATTGCCAAAGTGCCTTATCGCATTCACACTTTGCTTACCGATAACGACAAGGTGAATTCGCAGCAGCGAAGAGGAGGTGTCCTTGGGGTACAAGGCTTTTACGGATCGCATCACCGTCGTAGGCTCCCGTCAGCCCACCGGTGCCCATCTGTTGGATCAGCTGTGTAGCCGGCACGATATCGATCATCGCCTGATCCCCATCCGCCGGCTACCAACCAACGGCATGGTAGAACGCTTCAACGGCAGAATCGCCGAGGTACTGGCCACGACCCGGTTCAAAAGTGCAGAGGACTT
>QNFC01000225.1 GCA_003645395.1 Gammaproteobacteria bacterium | reverse complement strand
TGTCACGGTCACCCGGTGGCGCTCAATGGCGTCGAGCAGGCCGTCAATGGTGAAGCCATCGCCCTGAATCACCGTAGTCATGCCATTGACCAGGCCGTAGGTAGGAAACCCGGCGGTGGCACCGGGCAGTGGAATAGGCGTTAGCCAGACATCTTCGTGACGGATGCCCGCGGCAAGCACCGACCAGGTTTGACCCTCGCGCAACATGCCCTGGGTCCACATTGCACCTTTGGGCAGACCAGTGGTGCCAGTGGTGTAGCTCAGGGCGAGTAGGTCGTCTGGAGTTAGTGCAGGCAACTCGGGTGGTGTGGTGGCCGCGGCGATCAGGGTTTCCAGATCCAGGGGCATGCCGTGGTTGTCACCAAAACCGATTAGCTGCCGACCTTCGGCCTGCAACTCGTCCCAGTGGTCTGCTAACAAAGATACCAGGGGTGCTTGAACAACAATCACTTTGGCGTCGCTATCGCGGATCAAGTGGAGCATCTCCCTGGGGGCATAGCGCCAGTTGACGCCGGTGCGCACCGCGCCGGATTTCATGCAGGCAAAAAAGTGTTCGATCAGTTCGACGCGATCATAAGAGAGTATGGCGACCACATCGCCTTTACCTACCCCGAGTTGCTGCAGGGCACTGGTCCAGCGGTTTGAGCGTTCATGCATTTGCGCCCAGGTGCGGGTAGTGTGACCGTCAATGAAAGCCGTTTTTTCTGGATAACTGGCCGCGTTGCGGACAATCAGGTCACGGGTGAGCAACATGTTCTGTTCCTTTATTGAAGAGGGCTTTGAGAATGGCTTTGGGGAGAATGAATAATTCCAACATAGAACGACAAGTCTGGCAGAGTAACAAACTATTCTGGAGTGATTGGGGGCGATTAGCTTCGAGACACTATTGAAGCTTGATTAAAGCCTGGGCAGCTTTTAAGCGGAGTGGTCACAACATATGTACTACGGCGAAAAACTCAACAGTATTAGTCATCTTGTCGGCGGTGTGCTGGCCCTGGTTGGCCTTGGTGCGTTACTTACTGTGAGCATTCAGACGCGGGATCCGCTGGTGATTTTCGCGTTTAGTGTCTATGGTTTTACCCTGGTCCTGCTCTACAGCATGTCGACGCTGTACCACAGTTTTTATCAGACTCAGCTCAAACGTCTTTTCAAACTGATGGATCACATTGCGATTTACCTGCTCATTGCCGGCACTTACACACCTTTTATGCTTTTGACGTTAAATGATCGTAATGGCTATCTTATTCTAGGGCTCGTATGGGGATTAGCCGTGATTGGTATCCTCTCAGAGATCTGGTTATCTGGGCGTGCGGTTAAGGTGGGTCAGCTCATCATTTATCTGGGGATGGGCTGGGCCTGTTCGCTAGATCTTGGCAGTATCAAAGCAGGGTTGCCTGGGCTCGGGTTTTTCTGGTTATATATGGGTGGGCTCGCGTATACCGGCGGCGTTTTTTTCTATGTTGGCGATCATCTCAAACGGCTAAGCCATGCCCATGGTATTTGGCATTTCTTTGTTCTTGTCGGATCGATCTGTCATTTCGTTTCGGTGATTGGTTTTGTCAGGTAGCGGTTAGCCGTGTTGCTAAAACAGATTGACTAGAGGGGGCGCAATGGAATCTATTAATTTCAGTGGCAAGGTGGCTTTGGTGACCGGCGCGGGGTCTGGCATTGGTCAGGCAACCGCGAAAGCGTTTGCTGCACTAAACGCAAGCGTCGTGGTATGTGACATTGATCCGGCCGGCGGTGCTGAAACCGTTGAGCAGATTGTTTTGACCGGTGGCGAGGCGCTGTTTATTAAGGTCGATGTTTCCCAATCTGATCAGGTGCAATCGATGGTTACGCAGACGCTGGATTGCTATGGCCGGCTGGATTTTGCCTGTAATAATGCTGGCATGGGTGGCGTGCCAGCAAAAACTGCTGATTGCACGGAAGAGAACTGGGACCGCGAGACCGGGGTGATGTTCAAGGGCGTCTGGCTCTGCATGAAATATGAAATTCAGCAGATGCTTCGACAGGGCGGTGGCAATATTGTTAACACCGCTTCGGTGGCCGGGCTGGTGGGTTACGAAAACACTTCACCAACCCTGTCGGCCTGTAAATTCGGGGTGATTGGCCTGACTAAAACAGCAGCTCTGGAATATGCCCAGCAGAATATTCGTGTTAACGCGGTGTGCCCAGGCACGACGCTGAGCCAGCAAATTATTAACGTGGCTAATCAGCACCCAGGATTGATTGAGTCGCAGGAAGCGATTCACCCCATGGGCCGACTGGGTCAGCCCGCGGAAATTGCCAATGCAATTACCTGGCTTTGTTCGGATCAGTCTACGTTTGTTACCGGCTCTACTTTGACCGTGGATGGCGGGTATACGGCTCAGTGATGATAAAAACCGGGGTAAAAAAAACCGCTCATTCGCAGCCAGAATTACTGGCACGAATGAGCGGTTAGTTTTTTCAGTCAGGCTATCGCGTTATTTCAAACCCCAGCGGATGGCGTTTTCCAGCACCTTGGTTTTGACGTCATCCGGGTAAGTGTTGTTAAACGCCAGGCGGTGTGGCCGTTGCTCTTCGGTCCATTCCACCGGCCAGGTGCAGTCAAACAGCACATTACCGCCGCCGGCACCGAGTTCGCGTAGTGGATCACCGGCGATGAACGGGGTCAGCGGGCTGTTAACCGCGCCTTTAAAGATATGAATGTCTTTCACCGGGTTGCACTTGGTGCACATGGCGTGGAACACCTCGTTGAGGTTCCAGGGATCGACATCTTCATCAACCACGATCACGTAGGGAAAGTAGGAGGCGTTGCGGTCGGTCCAGCTGACACTGCTGATAAATTGCGGGATGCCCGCGTGGGGTGTTTTGGTGGAGACCACCACTGCGTGACAACCGCTGAACTCCGGCACCGCCACGTCGATAATTGGCATGCCTTTGGTCAGTAATGCTTCCTTAACGCTGGAGGCAACTTCTAGCAACCACATTACCGAGTCATCGACCGGCACACCCAGGCAGGTGGCGGGCAAAATCGGATTGGTCCGCCAGGTCATCGCCGAGAGGCGGAATACTGGACGGTCGTTAGTGCCAGAAACCACATAGCCGGGGTACTCGCCAAACGGACCCTCTGGTTTGACATCGCCCGGCGCGCAGGTGCCTTCAAGCACTATTTCGGCATTTTCTGGCACGTGCAGGTCAACGGTTTTGCACTTCACCAGTTTCACCGCTTCGCCGCGAACACCGCCGACGACTTCGACTTCTGAAACGCCGGCAGGGACTCCGCAGGAGGCGAGGATGTTGTGCATAGGATCGCCACCGAAGAACATGGCGTATTCCATGGTTTTGCCGTCAGCGTGATATTTTTTAAGTATCTGGCCGCCCTGGTTGAGCGGGCCAAGCCAGAGACCGGTGGATTGCTTGTCCTGGACCATGCCGCGATAGGTGCCCCAGTTAACCCAGTCAGTGTCGTAGTCTTTGCAAACACCTATGTTGAGCGTGCCTACATAAGGGCCGCCATCCTGGGGATGGAGTTTGGCAATCGGTAGCTTGAACAGGTCAACGTCATCGCCTAGCAGGACATTTTCCTGGCAACTGCCACTCTCGACAATCTCCGGTTTAATGCGTTTGGTGTGCAGCGCGTGGGCAAAGGCGTCCGTTAGTTCTGTGTAGCTGGCATCCGGCGGAAAGCCAAAGGCGATAGCGATGCGTTCTTTGGTGGCAAAAGGACCACCAAGCAGGCTTGAACCCGGCATAGCTCCTTTGATATTGGTGAATAGCTGAGCCGGTGACTCCTGCTCGTTGCCGTAGCGCATGATGGCCCCGGC
>QNFC01000224.1 GCA_003645395.1 Gammaproteobacteria bacterium | reverse complement strand
TTTAACTTTCTTGATTACTGATGATGGTACTGGGTTTGACTGGCACCGTTATCTTGAAATCGAGCCAGAACGGGGCAGCGATAGCCATGGTCGCGGCATTGCACTGGCGCGTATGATCAGTTTCAGTAAGTTGGAATACATGGGTAACGGCAACCAGGTGCTGGCAACCGTTAACCTGACAGACGGATAGTTAGCTAACCTGGCACGGCAGCCAGGAAAGTTTCGAAGCCGTACCAAACCAGGTCTCTTTTAAAAAAGGGTGCGTTAGCCGCTACTCATGGCGCCATCAACAGTGTAAGTGCCGCCCGTGCAGTAGCTGCTGTCTTCGCTACCAAGGTATAGCAACATACTGGCGACTTCCTCTGCAGAGCCATACCGACCAAACGGAATAGCCTGGCCGAGCTGGTCATGAACCGCCTCGGGGTTCTCCGCACTCATTTCCCGTTCCAGGCTGCGCATCATCCGTGTTTCGATTGGTGCCGGGTTGACGGTATTGACACGGACATTGTGAGGTGCGCCCTCTATTGCTGCGCTACGCATCAAGCCCACCACCGCGTGCTTGCTGGTGACATACGCTGACATGCCAGCGGCGCCCTGCAAACCCGCGACGGAAGAGGTGATCACAATACTACCGCCGCCGGTTTTTGCCATTACTGGCATGGCTTGTTGCAGCGCGTTCCAGACCCCGTGAACGTTAACCTGCATCACTTTGTTGAAAATTTCATTGGGGTACTCATGCAGGGGTTTAACCACGCCTTCGATACCGGCATTGGCTAACAGAACATCGAGTTTTTCCCAATTATCCAGGGTTTGTTGCAGATAATTCTGACAGTCGTCTGCATTAGATACATCAGCGCGGCACCAGCGAGTGGCTGATCCCAACTCTGTTGATAGTTCCTGCAGCGCTGATTCATCCAGGTCCACCAACATCACCCTGGCACCCTCGGCAACTAACCGTCGCGCAGCTGCGCTGCCGATGCCACCCGCGGCACCAGTGATGATTGCAACTTTATCGATAAACCTGGACATAAAAACTCTCCTCAGCTGAAATTAGCTTCCTAAACAATGAGTACTGTGATTCTGGGTGCATGAAAATTGGGGTCGGCATTAAACCCTTCGAGCAGCAAAATACGGTCACCCGATATGGCTCCAAAAGACTGTAAGGCCAGGTCGGCGGCCAATCTGGGGGATGCTTCAATCGCATCTGTGTCAGCCTCGACTGGCACCGTGCCCCAGTTTAAGTTCATTTTTCGGCAGGTTCTGGGGTGCGTAGAGGCGGCAATAATCGCCGCTGACGGTCGTGCTGAACTAACTGTTAATGCCGAGGTCCCACCACGTGACATGACCACGATACAGTAAACCCGCAGGTCGTATGAGAGGCTCTTGAGTGCGTTGGCGACGGCGTGGTGAAGGGGGACAGGTGGTGTTACATCTGCACTCTTGTGCTCGCTAGAGGCCTGAGTTTGCCATTGGTAGCTTTCGTTGTGGCGAGCGATACGGTCCATCATTTCAACGGCTTCAACCGGGTATTTGCCGGCGGCGGTTTCGCCAGAAAGCATGATTGCATCGGTGCCGCTTTGCACCGCGTGGGAAATATCGCTGACCTCAGCCCGGGTGGGCTGGGTATTGTCGATCATCGATTCGAGCATTTGCGTGGCAACGATTACCGGCTTGCGCTGTTTGCGGGCGGCCATTACGAGTTGGGTCTGGGCGACCGGCACCTCCTCAGGCATGAGTTCGACGCCCATATCGCCGCGAGCAACCATGATGCCGTCGGCCGCGGTGATGATTTCATCTGCGTTTTTAAGGCCTTCATGGTTTTCGAGCTTGGCGATGATCGCCGCGGGGTCCTCAAATTCCTCAACAACGGTTTTTAGTAGCTGAATATCTGCAGCTTTGCGGGTGAATGAAAGCGCAAGAAAATCCACCCCTAGCGCGAGCATCATCCGGGCATCAGCGTAGTCTTTTTCAGTTAGTGGTGGTGCGGATACCTTGCTATGCGGAATATTGATGCCTTTGCGGTTTTTCAGCTCGCCGCCATGAATAACCCAACATTTCAAATCCTGGTCATCAATGGATTCGATCCGCAATTCCATTTTGCCATCGTCAAACAGGAGCCGTGCACCAGGAGCGGCATCAAGGTGAAGTTGATCGTAGGCGGAGGGGATTAGCCCCGGCTTTCCGACTACCTTGCGTGTGGTCACCGTCACCGGATCGCCATCGACCAGTTCGATGCCGCCGTTTTCGAACAGCCCGCAACGGATTTTAGGCCCGCAGAGATCGGCGAGTATGGCCACGTGGGTACCCAGTTGCTGATTTGCCTCACGGATAATTTTAAACACCTGCGTATGACTTGCATGGTCGCCGTGAGACATGTTCAAGCGAAATACATTGACCCCGGCGGTAATCAGTTTGCTGATGGTCTCCGGGTCTGAACAGGCGGGCCCGACGGTCGCCACAATTTTGGTGCGCCGATAACGAAGGCGGGTAAACTCAATATTTATAGGCATAGGGAGTGGTAAGGTTCCTGGGTTAAAGGGTTAACCCGGTAAAATTGCGTTAAACGGTTGATGATTTCACCGTGCAAGTTGTTGCTCAATTATAAGTTAACCGCCACTTCATAATGGCGCTATCAAGGATCATTTGTGGACGAATCGCCGGACCCAGTAGACGTGTCGACTCATCAACAGTCGCGACCGTGGAGTGCTGGACAAACACTGGCATTGGCCGCAGCCGTTGGGGCCTTGTTACCACTGGTTAATATGGGTGTTGCAATGCTGTTAGCCGGGTATCTGGCAGCAGGCGACGCTACCTTTAATCAACAGCTTTTTTATCAGCAATTGGGGTTAAGTGGACAATATTTAACCTTTGCCACGCTAGCCACGAATGGTGCCATTATTTGGGCGGTGCTTAAACTCATTCAATTGCGCAGAACTGTCGGTTGGCCGATCTATCTGGCGCTGCGCATGCCGGCCGGGTCAGCATGGTTGACTACGTTGGCTGGTCTGGTGCTATTGCTCACTACCAGTCAGATAGTCGGTGCCCTGTTTCAACGTCCGCAATATCCGGAGTTTCTGCTGCAAGTTTATGTGACCGCCAATCCATTGTTTCTATTCTGGATTGCGGTGGTGTTGGTGGCGCCCGTGGCTGAAGAGGTCTATTTTCGCGGATTTGTTTTTGTCGGGCTGCGCAATTCCGCGCTGGGTGCCAGCGGTGCGATAGTGGTTACGGCCGTTATCTGGTCATTGATCCATTTGCAGTACGACGTTTATGACAAAGTAGAAATATTTCTGCTGGGGCTGTTTTTTGGTTGGCTGCGGTTTCGTTATAACAGTCTGTTACCACCAATTTTAGCCCATTGCCTGGTTAACTTAACTGCGTTGGTGGGCCTCGCGTCAACGGTTGCCTGATCAGAAATTTCCTAGCGTTTGACACGCTTTACGCATGGCGTTAATAACCTGGTCTCGACCGGTCAACTTGGCCATCACGGCTACCGCTTTCCAGCTACGTTTTTGCAACAGCTTCATGGTCATTAATTGCAGCTCAGTCTGGTTTAAGTGGTTTGTTGCCAGCCCACTTGTCAGCGTGGTCAGAAACTCCGTTATCAGCATTGGCGTTGCCTCGTCGTAACTGCGTTGATGATCGGCAAACGCACGCCACTCTGCGCTGAAATCGATACTGCCGGTTTTTACGCCGGCTGCCAGCTGGCGATAAACCTCAATGACAACAGCCGCCTCGATGGTGCGTAACTGCTCGGCTAACCAGTGCGGGAATTTACTCTGGAAGCTCGATCGTGCTGCAGCAAACAGCGTTT
>QNFC01000223.1 GCA_003645395.1 Gammaproteobacteria bacterium | reverse complement strand
TTTACTACCTGCTGAAAACTGACTCCCGCCAGGCCGGAGTGGCACACGTGATCGAACGGCTGGCCCAGACCATTGCCCGGTTACCGCTTATCAATATGATTGGCCAGTTCTTTGGGGCAGCCGTGGCGATTGGCTCCGGGTTTTCGGTGGGGCGAGAAGGCCCTGGGGTTCACCTGGGGGCGGCCAGTGGCAGCCAGCTTGGCCTCTATTTGGGTTTACCCAATAACAGCCTGCGTACCCTGATTGGCTGTGGTTGCGCGGCCGCGATTGCTGCATCCTTCAACACCCCATTGGCCGCAGTTATTTTCACCCTTGAAGTTTTTGCCCTCGATTACGCAGTGGTCAATCTGGTGCCGGTGCTGGTAGCAGCGGTGACCGGCACTGTCATGACTCGCCTGGTTTATGGAACAGCGCCGGCCTTTAATATCCCGCCCATTGAATTTGAGCGCCTGTCAGATTTGCCAGATCTGTTTTATCTGACCGTATTAGGGCTAGCAATTGGCACCCTCGCTGCCCTGTTTACACAACTGCTTGAGTTTTTTTCAACCTGGCAACGTCAGACCCCGCGCTGGTGGCGGTTTATATTGGCAGCCGCCGGCATGGTTCTGGTCGGCTGGTGGGTGCCGGAGAGTCTTGGCGTCGGCTACTCAACAGTAGACGCCGCCATCGCCGGCGACTACCTGGTGTGGACACTCGTGATCGTTACCCTGGCTAAAATCGTTGCCACCACCTTTTGCCTCGGCCTGGGTATCCCCGGCGGGCTAATTGGGCCGACGATGGTTATTGGTGCAACCGGCGGCGGGGCGATCTATGCACTAATCACCCTCGCCGGCGGCGATATCGGCACCACCGATAATTCGCTATACATCATGGTTGGCATGGCAGCGATGATGGGGGCCACCCTACAGGCCCCGTTATCAGCCCTCGCTGCGTTGCTAGAAATGGGTCACCACACCTACCTGGTGCTGCCAGGCATGATCGCCATCGTTACCGCCTGTCTGGTAACCCGGGTGGCATTTGGTAAAGAATCCGTGTTTCACCGTTTGCTCACGGTCCGCGGGATCAGCTTTGA
This sequence comes from Gammaproteobacteria bacterium, assembly GCA_003645395.1. GTDB lineage: Bacteria > Pseudomonadota > Gammaproteobacteria > Immundisolibacterales > Immundisolibacteraceae > QNFC01. The sequence continues at coordinate 2,743 of QNFC01000223.1, read as the reverse complement.
GACCACGGCCATGCACAGAAGCCTTCGCGAAATAGGCGTAATGGCCGCAGTTGACCCCAGTTTTGAGCTGCAACACCAGATCATTGACGCAGAAACCCTGATACGGTTGAGCGAGTCGACCGCCCGCTGGTTATTGCTGCATAACGGCCAGCGCCCCGTAGCCGCTCTGCTCAGAGCGCCGCTGATTAAAGAACTAGCGGCGATGGAATGGCCGCCCATTGAAGACGAGGAGACCCTTGACCTGCTGGAATCGGCAAACCAGCTCAACACCGTTAAAGCGGTGCTCACCATCAGTCGACTCGGCTCACTGGCGACCCTAGACGAGGCCCATGAGACCATGCTCAGCGAACACCGCCAGAGCTTTTATGCCCAGGCCGACGCTGCTCATGGGCTGGACGGCATCTACGGCTTGCTGCCCATCAGTGACGTCGAACACTACTACCGATGAGTAGTCATTGATGCAGAGTCGTCGCCTATGAACTGCCTGGCGCACCTGCAGCTGGCTAGCGCTCACGACCACTCACTGGCCGGCGCCCTGCTGGGTGATTTTGTCAAAGGTAACCTGGCCAACCACACTGTTGAACAAGGCGGCAATTATTCGACGGCCTGGATAGCAAGCATTCAGTTCCACCGCCAGATCGACACTTTTACCGACAGCCATCCGCTGGTGACTCGCGCAAAGCAACGGTTTAAACCGCCCTTTCGCCGCTATGCGGGAATTATTATTGACCTGATGTTCGACCATTTTCTGGTTCACGACTGGCAGACCCATGCGGACTTACCACTAACCGATTTTGAGCAGCAGTGTTATCAGCAATTAGCCCATGATGAGCCAGCGTTCCCCTCCCCGGCCAGGGCCCTTAGCCAGCACCTGCGTAACCATCAACTGCTAAGTGGTTATGGCGAGCTGACGATTGTTAACCGCGCTCTCACCGGCGTTGGCCGCCGACTCTCGCGCAGCAATCCACTGGACCGTTGCCTACCGATAATTGAGCAGCAGGTGCACCTGAAAAATGATTTTGCCGAGTTTTATCCGCAACTTCAGCACGCTTGCGCCCGGTTTAACTCCGAATGGGGATCGGCAGCATCATGTGCCTAATTCTATTTTCGTGGCAGCAGAGCGCTGCCCATCCACTGATACTCGCTGCCAACCGCGACGAGCGTTACGACCGCCCGACCCGCGGCCTGCATAACTGGCAACAGCCACATGGCATCATCGGTGGCCGAGACCTGCAGGCCGGCGGCAGCTGGCTGGCGGCGAACCAGCAGGGCCGATTTGCTGCAGTCACCAACGTCCGCGACCCGAGACTGGTAAGCGACGATGCCCGCTCCCGCGGTAGCCTGATTACGGACTATCTCACCAGCGATTTATCGAGTGATGAGTGGCTTGGTGAGCTGCGTGAGCGGCGCGATGACTATGCTGGTTTTAACCTGCTAGTTGGCGATCTCAGACTTTCTCAGCTAACTTGCTATAGCAATCTAACTGACCAGCTGGATAAATTATCGCCGGGAACCTACGGCTTGAGTAACGGCTCTCTCGACGAACCCTGGCCCAAAGTTGAACGCGGCAAACGGCTACTAACGGAGAGCTTATCGACCACCAGCGAACCCGATATCACCGACTTGTTTACACTGCTGGCAGATGACTACCAGCCACACGAAACATTGCTGCCCAATACCGGCGTAGGTACCGATCTGGAGCGCCTGTTGGCACCCATCACTATTCACAGTGAGCTCTACGGCACCTGCAGCAGTTCGGTGTTTCTCGCCCACGCCAACGGCAAGTTACAGCTACACGAACAGGACCGTCGTCCAGAAACTATTGCGACCCTGCTCAGTGAGTCGTGGATGGCAATTGCCGACTAGCTAAATGCCTGCTCACCGTCATTCCCGAAATAGCAGCCGACATTCCGCGCATAAGCACATAGAATAATCGGCGCAGCGATCGCTCGCTGCGCGACACCCCAAAACAAAATTAATTTATTTAAGGAGCATTCCAATGGCTATAAACACCGGCGACAAAGCACCGCAGGCAACGTTGATGGAAATGACCGCCGAAGGACCCGCGCCCGTCAATACCGACGAACTTTTTGCCGGCAAAAAGGTGGTTCTATTCGCCGTACCCGGCGCCTTCACCCCGCTCTGCTCAGGCCAGCACTTGCCAGGCTTCATCAATCACGCGGAGCAGATTCTCGCTAAAGGCGTCGATACAATCGTTTGCCTGTCGGTGAACGACGCATTTGTAATGGGAGCCTGGGCCGAAGCCCAGGGTGCCGGCGACAAAGTACGTCTGCTGGGCGACGGCAATGGTGAATTCACCGCCGCCATGGGTCTGGAAATGGACGGCAGCGGCTTTGGTCTGGGAACACGGTCACAGCGCTACGCGATGATTGTCAATGACGGCACCATCACCCACCTCAACGTCGAAGAAGGGCGTAATTTCGAAGCCAGCAAAGCCGAGACCATTCTCGCTGCGCTCTAACATTTCTGAAACGACCCAGTTTTTCGAAATCAGCTGATTGGGTATTGGGCTTTTTTGGGAGCGGCTTTTCGACGGTTATTTAAAAACGGTTCATATCCGGTGTCCATAACCGAAGCCGCTCCTGTAAAAAGCCAACCCATGCTGTGACCGGGTTATAGCTAACGCGCCTGAGCCAATAGGTCGTTCGTTAATAATGCTAATTCGATGTTACTCACTATTACCACGACGAGTCCAGACCACTAGCTCCGTCAGATACAGTTC
>QNFC01000222.1 GCA_003645395.1 Gammaproteobacteria bacterium | reverse complement strand
CGTGACGGTCAGATAGCCGGTGCCGGTCTGGATGTATTCGAGCAGGAACCACCCCAGGATCCCGAACTGCTCAAGCTCGATAATCTGGTGATGTGCCCGCATATTGGTGCTGCGACTGAAGAGGCCCTGCGGAAGATGACTACCCAGGCTGCTCAGGCGATTATTGATGAACTGGCCGATTAGTCACCTGGTCGGATCTATAATGACTCGTCAGAATATTTCAGAGAACAGACGCTAATGATCGATCCGCAATTATTACGAAAAACCCCCCAACTCGTGGCCGACCGGTTGGCTGTACGCGGTTTAACTCTCGATCAGGAAACGTTGGCTGCGCTTGAAGCCGAGCGTAAGATCTGGCAGACAAAAACTGAACAGCTGCAGGCAGAGCGCAACCGGATTTCCAAATCGATTGGCAAGGCCAAGGCCAGCGGCGAATCGGTGGATGAACTGCTAGCATCTGTAGCAGGGCTGGGTAAGCAGCTGGATGAGGCGGCTCAGCAGTTACAACAGGTGCAGCAGCGATGGGACGACTTTACCCTCGCGCTACCCAATCTGCCCGATGGATCGGTACCGGCAGGAAATAGTGACGCAGACAATAAATTGTTGCGTGATTGGGGCACTCCGCGAGGGCTGGATTTTGAGCCGCTTGATCATGTTGACCTGGGTGCCGGGCTTGCTGGTCTGGATTTTGAAACCGCGGCCGACATAGCGGGATCGCGCTTTGTTGTGATGACCGGACAGGTGGCGCGGCTGCACCGAGCCCTCGCGCAATTCATGCTCGACCTGCACACTGCTGACCACGGTTATGAAGAGATCTACACGCCTTATCTAGTCAACGCCAAAAGCTTGCAGGGTACGGGGCAACTGCCGAAGTTTGAAGAAGATCTGTTTGCTGTCAGCGATGATTACTATTTGATTCCAACAGCAGAAGTACCGGTCACCAATTGGGCCGCCGGGCAGATACTCGCCGTCGAACATTTACCGAAGCGCTTTGTTGCCCACACTCCCTGTTTTCGCCGTGAAGCAGGCAGCTACGGCCGGGACACTCGCGGTATGATCCGTCAGCATCAGTTTGATAAGGTCGAGTTGGTCTGGTTGAGCCGGCCAGAGGATTCCTGGAACGCACTCGAAACCCTCACTGGCCATGCCGAGCAGGTGCTGCAGAAACTCGACCTGCCTTATCGTGTGGTTAACCTGTGTGGTGGCGACCTGGGTTTTAGCGCAGCAAAAACCTACGATCTTGAAGTCTGGTTGCCGTCACAGAAAACTTATCGAGAAATTTCCTCTTGTAGTAATTTTCTCGATTTTCAGGCTCGACGGATGCAGGCTCGCTGGCGTGATCCTGAAACCGGCAAACCGGCGTTACTTCACACCATTAACGGTAGCGGCGTGGCCGTGGGCCGGGCGCTAGTAGCGGTGTTAGAGAACTATCAGCAAGCCGATGGTAGCGTCGCCGTACCAACTGTTTTGCAGCCGTATATGGGTGGCCTGGAAATACTCGCCCCGACGGCCGCCACCTGAAAAAATATTATCTTTTGTTAATGAATCTGGAGACTGAATAGCATGGCTGAAACTGTAGACGACCTAACCGTAGAATGGGAAGAGGGTGGCCTGGTCACCGTTAAGGAACTGGATAAAAAGGTGCTTTCTAAAGGCGCCTGGTCGACCATTATTTATAAATATCAGGACTACAACAATAAGCTAGAGGATTACGGACCTAACAAATTCACCATCCGTCGGTATCAGAAGCGTAACGGTGTCTATTCGCAAAAGTCTAAATTCAACATATCCAGCGAAGACCAGGCTACTCAGCTTATCGAAGCCCTGCAGGGGTGGTTAGAGGAAAAATAGCCAGCTGAGTATCGGCAAACGGCGGTGTGAGCAACTAGCCGAATTAGCGTGACGCATTCCGGCAGGGAAGGTCTTCTGGCCGGTCGATATCCTGCAATATCCCTGGGTCATCCACGTCGATGTAAGCGATTTCGTTGGCATGTTGCCGAAGTAATTGGCGGGCGCCAAAATCGCCCTGTGCATCGATCAGCTGGTCGCGAAACCGCCGGCCCACCCCAACCGGGTTGCCGGCGCGCCCGCCAAACCGCGGCTGTGTCAGGGCTGCTCCCGATTGCAACGCAAGCACCAGTTTTTGTAGCGTTTCAGCCTTTACAAACGGCATATCGGCGAGAGCAACCAGAAAGTTATCTTGCGCGCCGCTGGCTGCCACGGCTGTAGCCAGCGTAAACCCCATGCCCTGATCGGCCTGGTCACAAATTTTCACCTGAAAACCAAGACCCTCCAGCTGCTGCTTTAACAAGGTCTGCTCTGATCGACAAACTGCGATGGCACCGGGCAACACGTCTATTAATGTTTGTGCGCTTGTCAGGGCGAGTGTGCGTCCATCTTCCAGCGGCTGCATTAATTTATCCGCGCCAAACCGCCTACCTCGGCCGGCAGCAAGCAATACCCCGCGAACCATTGCTCAACTAGCTCCTGGACTTAAGCTGTTGCTGTCTGGCCTCTGTTAGTGGCCAGTACCGGCGTAGATGGACGCCTGGCAAGTTCTGCCTGGTTGCGAACTGCGATGAGTTCAGCTGCAATAGAAATGGCAATTTCCATCGGCGTATGCGAACCAATCGGCAGACCGATAGGTCCACGTAAACGAGACATCGCTTCAGCTGGGACGTCTAGTTCCGCCAGCCGAATCAAGCGAGCCTTATGGGTGCGACTGGAACCGAGACTGCCGACATAAAAGGCGTCAGTCTCAAGGGCCTCCATTAGCGCCATGTCGTCATAGCGTGGGTCGTGGGTGAGGGCAACAATGGCGCAATGGTCGTCGATATCCCGTTCGCGAAGAAGATCATCCGGCATTTCACGACTCAGTTGGGTGCCGTCAACATCCCAGTTATCTGCAAACTCAGGGCGTGGGTCAATAACTAGCACCTGATAATCCAGTCCCAGCGCAACGATTGCTACCGCGCGAGATAGATCACCGGCACCAATGATAATGAGCTGCCAGCACGGCCCAAAAGCTCGTATTAAGTGGTTATCAATGATTTCGCAGGTCTCTACAGGCCGGGTAGCATCAAGGGTGCTTTCGCCAGTCGCCAGGTCGAGGCAGCGGCGCAGTACCCTGCGTTCTGTCAGGCAGGTTCGCAGTTGTTGCCATTGCTGCTGATCGATGACTTTTTCTACCACCAGTTTGATTTCGCCGCCACAGGGTAAGCCGAAGCGCTCGCCGTCCTCACGGGTAACACCATAGAGCACTATTTCCGGTTTGTGCTGAGCGATCTCACCATTGATAATGCGCGCAATCAGGTGTTCTTCGATGCATCCGCCAGAGACCGAGCCTACTGGCGTACCGTTATCGTTTACCGCCAGCAGTGATCCTGCAGGGCGGGTCGAAGAGCCCCAGGTTTGCACTACCGTGACCAGATATACGCTATGCTCATCGTGGAGCCATTCAACGATACGATCGACTACCTGACTGTCCGTGCTATCCATAGGTTGGGTCTTTTATGAGGGTGAGAAATGAGAAGCGGGTTGATCGCTATTATCACCGATTCTGAATCGATAGTGATCCGTTCGGCGTCCCTCCACATGATTTTCTGAATATTGGTTTTTGATGCGTCCTTTTTCATTGCTGTTTTTACTTTTTCTGGCGGTTCCCGTCGCCGAGATTTACGTGCTGATCGAAGTCGGCCGTCGAGTCGGGTCGCTGACGACTATTTTTCTACTGGTGTTTACTGCCGTGCTTGGGGCGTTACTCGTGCGTATGCAGGGCTTGAGCACCTATATTCAAATTCAACAGGCGATAAGCCAGGGCCGTATGCCTGCTACCGAAATGATCGAAGGGGTG
>QNFC01000221.1 GCA_003645395.1 Gammaproteobacteria bacterium | reverse complement strand
GAGCCGCTGCAACTCAGAATTTTTGGGGACGAGTTTTATTCACGCCGCGAAACGCTGGATGGGTATAGCGTCGTTTATGACACAGCGCGACGCTGCTATTGCTATGCAACCCTGGCGGTGGGCCGGTTTGTGTCGACCGGCGTTCCCACTTATAAGTTAGTCCCACGGGAATTGCGCCGACACCTCAAAGAAGATCCGAGGATCCGCAACGAAAAGTTTGGTCAACGCTATGCCCAGCTTAGGCCGCCTGAGGAAGATGGCATCCCTGGAATGATGCGCACCCTGGGGGCAGAAGGAGGCTTGCTGAGTGGTCGTAAGCTGCACAGGGGGCCGGTTAAAGGCCTCACAATTGTGGTTAATTTCGACGATATTCGCACCAATATAGCCACCTCGGACATCGACCAGATGTTTAATGCCGACAACTATTCAGAGAATGGTAACCACTGTTCGGTGAAGACTTACTTTGAGACGGTTTCCTCAGGAAAACTGACCTATACCAATCTGGTGGTTGGCCCGGTGCAGCTCTCCAAGCGGCGTAGCCATTACATAAATAACCTTGTTGTCGAAGAAGTGATGGATATTGTGGTCAACGAGCTACACATTGACCTCAGCCAGTTCGACTCCAGAGGCGAAGGCATCGTTGATGCCATCAATTTTCTCTATGCCGGTGAGTCCCAGTACGATGGCAACCTCTGGCCACATAATCATTTTCAATCGCTCCGTTACGGCAACATGCGCATGCATTATTATCAGCTCACCGGTCTTGGGTTGCATAAGGTTGATTTGCGTATCGGCACGATTTGTCACGAGAACGGCCATCTGCTGTGTCGGTTTCCAGACATGTACGACTACGGGAAGCGCGACGGTGATCACGAAAAAAGCCAGGGCATCGGTCGTTACTGTTTAATGGGTTCCGGCAATCATCTCAACCAGCGACGCACCCCTTCACCAGTGTGCGGTTATCTGCGGGAACTGGCCGGATGGGTCGACCATGTGATTGATCTCAACAATCCGGGCAGGCCTAGTGCTCAACACGGCCAGTACAACACCGTGATGAAGTTCAGTACCGACAAAGCCAATGAGTACTTTATCGTTGAAAACCGGACCCAGCTGGCTCTCGACAGATTTTTACCGTCGAGTGGCCTGGCTGTGATGCACTGTGACACTCTTGGTTCCAACGAGTGGCAGGAGGGTAGCCGTAACGAGCACTATCAATGCTCCCTGTTGCAGGCGGACGGGCACCTGGACCTTGAGAACAACCGTAACGCTGGCGATGTCGGGGATCTGTTCACCGCAATGGCCGGTGCGGTGCTCTCCAATGACACCACTCCATCAAGTCGAGAATGGGACGGTACTGATTCCGGGTTGTTGATTTCGGATATTACCGGCCCGGGGCGGGCCATTGAATTTTCTGTGGGTGCCGGTGCGCCAGCGAGTACCGTGCATGGGCAGACCTCACCTAATGTGTTGATCCCCGACAATAATACGACCGGCATCTCCAGTGGGTTGTCGATTTCAGCCAATGGCGTGGTGATGTCGGTGTCGGTCAGTGTCGAGATTATTCATAGCTGGATCAGTGATCTGCGCGTTTCACTGCATTCGCCGGCGGGCACTCGGGTCGTGCTGCATGACCATGAAGGGGCGGATGGGGATGACATTATCCAGACCTGGACAAGTGCTGATTTCGCCGAATTACAAAGACTCAATAACGAAGAAGTGCGCGGTGACTGGACGCTAAAAATTGTCGACAGGGCATCTGCTGACGTGGGCCGGTTGCTGCATTGGGCGCTGGATATTGACCTTGATACGCAAGCCGGCGGGGTGATTGAAGACCAGGCGAGCCCCAGGAAAGCCATTCCTGACTTTAGCACTGCAGGCATTACCAGCGCTCTCCCTCAAACTCAACAGGGCGCGGTCCAGGATATCGAAGTAACGGTAGATATAGAGCACACCTATATTGGCGATTTACAGGTGGAGCTGATAACGCCATCGGGTCTAACCGTGCTGCTACACGATAAAGAAGGCGCATGGCGCAATGATATAAATCGAACCTATAGTGTTGCCACCACGCCAGCGCTTCAGGTCATCGTCGGTGAATCAATTCCCGGAGATTGGCAGCTGCGCGTGCGCGACCTTGCTCGTGCAGATGACGGCCAGTTAAATGAATGGTCCCTGAAGATCTGGTACTGATATTCAGATCGCAAAAATAGACGGGTGAATGCGGGGTGACGCGATGTTGCCCCGTGCTTTTTTCACTGCTTTTGACTCGTCGTGTAGTCCTGTGAATGGCCCGGCCCAAGGGCCATTCGCGAGCTAAAAACAGCATGCCGTCGCGGTCAAGCCCCGATGGTATGCTGATTCGGAGCAACATTAGCTTACAGGGGGAGTGATGATGATCGAATCTAACCGCGCAACGATCGCCGCATTTTGCGATATCTGGCCGCAGGTGTGGCAGCAGCAAGACCTGCAGCCCATGCTCGAATATTTCACTGACGATATCGTTTGGCAGGACATTCCCGGAGAGAGCCGTGCCGGTAAGCAGGCCTGTATCGATTTCATGATGCCGTTCGTGAAGAAGACCAAGTACTTTCGTATGGAACCCCGCAATATTTTGGCCGATGGTGACATCGTTATGCTCGAACGGGTCGATTACCTGGAACTCAAGGGGGTCGATACCGTCCTGCCGGTGGTCGCCGTGTTTGAGATGGAGGACGGCAAAATCAAACAGTGGCGCGACTATTTTGATCTTGCCATGTTCGAGCGTCAGCTACCCGCTAGTTAATTTTAATTGGCCTCGCCTTAATCTGTTCCCGTTACTTGCTCTTGTCCGGCATCTGCACCAGCAGAGGAGATAAATACCATGAAAATCGACTGCTTTACCCATGTTATGCCCCAGGCCTACGCCGACGCGCTGCAGCAGGAGGTTGGTGGTTACGGTGAACTGGCCAAGTTGCACAAGGCAATGCCCGCCCTGTTTGACATGGACCTGCGCATTGCATCGATGGACCGACTCGGCATTGACCAGCAAGTGATCACCCTCGCCGCACCGCCAGTGGAGGTGGTGGCCAAAGACCCGGAACTGGCGGCTAAACTCGCCGCTATCGCCAACGATGGCATCGCCGAGATGGCCGACCGTGATCCTGGTCGCTTTATTCCGGTGGGCAATATTGCTATGAATAATATGTCGGTGGCGGTGGCAGAAACTCGCCGCTGTATCGAACAGCTGGGCATGAAAGGCATGCTGATCTACTCCAGTGATCGTCGCCGCGCCATTGATACGGATCGCTTTATGCCTTTTTACGATTTGATGGCGGATTACGACCTGCCGATCTGGATACACCCGGCGAGAGAGCCGGACGTGCCGGATTATATTGACGAGGATGTTTCGGAATACGTTATCTGGCAGGTCTTCGGTTGGCCCTACGAGACCACCGCCGCCATGACCCGGCTAGTTTTTAGTGGCGTCTTCGATCGGCACCCGGATATCAAATTCATCACCCACCACGCCGGTGCTATGGCGCCATTTTTTGATAAACGCATCGAGAGCGTTTACCCGCTGTTCACGTCCGCCAACCCCAAACTGCGCGAGCAGGTGGAGTCGATGGACGAACCGGTGCTCAACTACTTCAAAAAGTTCTACGGCGATACCGCACTTATGGGTTCGGTGGGCGGGCTAACTAACGCCCTGGCATTTTTTGGCAGCGACCACCTGCTATTCGGCACTGATGCGCCGTTTGATCTGCAGGGTGGCGATCAGTTCACCGTTGATACCGTCACCAGCATCGAAGCCCTGCCGGCCAGCGACAAAGCCAAACAGGAGATCTATAGCGAGAACCTTCGGCGTATGCTCCGGCTCGATAGCCGATAG
>QNFC01000220.1 GCA_003645395.1 Gammaproteobacteria bacterium | reverse complement strand
GGGTGACTGGCGCGCGCCATTTTCACCTGGCTGCGGATGACGATAACAACGTTTTTCTGGTGGCGTTTTTGACCGTGCCGCAGGACTCTACCGGGGTGGCGCATATTCTTGAACACACTGCGCTGTGTGGCAGTGAGCGCTTCCCGGTCCGCGATCCCTTCTTTTTAATGCTGCGGCGGTCGCTGATCACTTTTATGAATGCGATGACCTCTAGCGACTGGACGGCTTATCCATTCGCCAGTCGTAACCGTAAAGATTTTCAGAATCTGCTCGAGGTCTATCTCGACGCCGCATTTTTCCCGAAACTCGACGAACTGGATTTTCTCCAGGAAGGCCACCGGGTCGAGTTTGAGAAAAGTGAAACCGGCGATAACGAGCTAGTTTATAAAGGGGTAGTGTTTAACGAAATGAAGGGGGCGATGAGTTCGCCGATTTCGACCCTTTGGCAGAATTTGGCCAAACATCTGTTTCCCACTACGACCTATCATCACAATAGCGGCGGCGCCCCCGAGGCAATCCCCGACCTTACCTGGGAGCAGCTAAAAGCTTTTCATAGCCGCCATTATCACCCCAGCAATGCGGTATTTTTTACCTACGGTGATATTCCCGCAGAGCAGCATCAGCAGGAATTTGAACAGCGCGTGCTCGGCCGATTTGAACACCTGGATGTGGATTTTAGCGTGCCGGATGAGCAGCGTTACACCACGCCGCTGACGGTGAGTGAAACCTATGCACTTGACCCGCAGGAGGAGCAGGAACGTAAAGCCCATCTGGTGATGGGCTGGTTGCTGGGGCCAATGGTAGATATCGAGGCTTCCCTTCGCGCCCATCTGTTGACCCAGGTGTTGCTTGATAACAGCGCATCACCTCTGCGCCAGGCATTGGAAACCAGCGATTTGGGGGCGGCACCGTCGCCGCTTTGCGGGCTGGATGATTCATCAAAAGAAATGGTGTTTGCCTGCGGTCTTGAAGGCTGTGAAGCGGACGATGCCGAGGCCATTGAGGCGCTGATTCTAGGCACCCTTACCAAGGTGGCGGATGAAGGAGTGCCGCAGGAGCAGATCGAGGCGATGCTGCATCAACTTGAGTTAAGCCGCAAAGAGGTGGGCGGTGATCGCTACCCCTACGGATTACAGTTGGTGTTTAACGCCCTGCCCTCAGCCATTCACGACGGCGACGCGGTAGCGGCATTAGCGCTTGATGGGGCCATTGCTGCCCTGCGTGAAGAGATTGCTGATGAGCAGTTTATTCCTCGATTGGTGCGAGAGCTATTGCTTGACAATGCCCACCGGGTACGGCTGTCCATGGTGCCCGATAGCAAACTGGGTGAGGCGCGTGAACAGCAGGAAACCGAACGTCTGCTACAGATGCAGGCTGGGTTTAGTGAGACTGAAACCGTGCAAGTGGAAAAGCTCGCCGCGGCGCTTGCTGAAAGACAGGCGGAGGAAGACGATGCCGAACTGTTGCCTAAAGTGGGGCTGGAGGATGTGGCGCCGGATCTCGCTATCCCGCAAGGTTTTCGCGAGCCGGTCTGCGGCATGCCAGCGATCTGGTTTGACCGGCCCACCAATGGCCTGGTTTATCAGCAGGTAGTGATAGACCTGCCCTCCCTGAGCTTAGAGGAGCTTGATCTGCTGCCACTGTTGGCCGCCTGTCTGACCGAAGTCGGTAGCGGTGGTCGCGATTACCTGCAAACGCAGATGATTCAGGCTGCGGTCACCGGTGGGGTATCGGCATCCGCACGGGTGGGTAGTCTGGTGAGCAGCACGCAGACCGCAAAGGGTGTTTTTGTTGTGTCCGGTAAAAGCCTGGTGCGTAATCAGGGCGCACTGGCGCAATTGCTGGAAGAGACTCTTGAAACCGCACGATTTGACGAACTGGAAAGAATTCGGGAATTAATAGCTCAGATTCGAGTTGCCGAGGAGAACAGCATTACTGGGTCCGGCCATAGCCTGGCGATGGCGGCGGCGAGTGCTGGCATGGGGCCATCGGCGGCGATTTCGCACCGCTGGAATGGCCTCGAAGGCATTCGCCAGATCAAAACGCTGGACAATGACCTGAATGAGGCGCCGGCGTTACAGGAATTTTGCGACCAGTTGCAGGCATTGCTCGGCCAGATAGCGCGGGCACCTCGTCAGTTGTTGCTCGTCAGCGAAGAGGAATACCAGACCGAAATAGCGGTTAAGTTGGTGGAGTCGTGGCAGGGTAAGGCGATGATGACTGAGCAGCCTGGTCTGGAATTAGCGCCGGTGAACTTGCAAATTCAACAGGCCTGGACGACCAATACTCAGGTGAATTTTTGTGCCCGTGCCTACGCTACCGTCGCTTCGAGTCACCCTGATAGCCCCGCATTGGCGGTGCTTGGCGGGTTTTTACGCAATAATTATTTACACACCGCCATTCGCGAGAAGGGCGGTGCCTATGGCGGCGGTGCCAGTTACGACAGTGATAGCGGCGCGTTTCGCTTTTTTAGCTATCGCGATCCGAGGTTGACAGAAACTTTGGCCGATTTTGACAAGTCGGTTGAGTGGTTGTTGGCGGAGGATCACTCACCCCGGCTGCTCGAAGAGGCCGTGCTCGGGGTGATCAGCCGCATCGACCAGCCCGGTTCGCCGGCGGGTGAAGCCAAACAGGCTTTTTTTGCTGAGCTTTTCGGGCAGACAGCTGACTTTCGTCGCGATTATCGCAGCCAGATTCTCGGCGTAACCCAGGCTGATTTGCAACGAGTTGCCAGTACCTGGTTGGTGCCAGATAAGGCAAGTACGGCGGTATTGACTAACAGTCAAAACCTGGAAAAATCGGGCCTCGATCTGGAGGTCTTTACTCTATAAATCTGTAGCATTTTCTAGTTTGTCGCGGGCCACTGGCTTATGCAGTAAATTATGCCCAGGCCGCAACCGCGTAGACGGTGGGCAGAGTTTTGAGTGGAACCCCTTTCCTGTTGAGTTTGAGGATTTAGATTATGGCTATCAAAGGTATTTTACGTCCCGGTCACGCGGCTATTCGTGTGCTGGATATGGAGGCCGCGCTACAACACTATGTTGAATGGGTCGGTTTGATCGAAACCCAGCGTGATGACCAGGGCCGGGTCTACCTGAAAGCCTGGGACGAGCACGATGTGTTTAGCCTGGTGCTGCGAGAAGCCGACGCCCCGGGGCTTGATTTCATGGGTTTTAAGGTTGACAGTGCCGAAACCCTTGAACATTATGCGAAAAAATTGGCGGATGCCGGTGTGGCGGTAGAGCGCGTTGCTGCCGGTGATCTGAAAGGCTGTGGCGAACGCATCCGTTTCCAGATTCCCTGTGGTCATTCGCTGGAACTCTATGCCAGCAAAGATTATGTCGGTAATGGTCTGCCCAATGTGAACCCGGACGTCTGGCCCGATGGCCTCAAAGGCATGCACCCGAGTCGCTTTGACCACTGCCTGTTTAACGGTGATAGCGTGCCGGAAACCGTTGATTTCATGGTCGATCTACTCGATTTCGATTTAACCGAAAAAATTATCGATCCCGACGGCGTAACCACCGGGGCTTTCTTTTCCTGCAGTAACAAAGCCCACGATCTTGCGCTGATCCACGAAGACTCCAAGGCCAGGCTGCATCACCTCAGTTTTCACCTGGAATCCTGGGACGAGATTCGTAACGCTGCCGACATTATGTCGAAAAAATATATTCCAGTGGAGTACGGCCCTGGCCGTCATGGCCTGACCCGTGGCCTGACCATCTATTTCTTCGACCCCTCGGGTAATCGAAATGAAACCTTTCACGGTGGTTACATCCGCTATCCGGATAACCCCACCATCATCTGGGATCACACCGAGGTGCCGAAGGGGATTTTCTATTACGGTCACCAGGTTGTAGAGAGTTTCGTCAGCGCC
>QNFC01000219.1 GCA_003645395.1 Gammaproteobacteria bacterium | reverse complement strand
ACCATTATTACGGTAATTTTGGTTCTGGAAGTGTTTACTTTAAAAGAAGCAGAATGGCATATAAGCTAAGTTATACAGAGGACGTAACCACCGACCTCGACCAGGATATTGGTAATCTAACTGGTGGAGGCGACAGCATCCCTTCACCAGTTGAAGGCGACTCCACAGGGATCTTTCTTCAGAAGACTTTTCAAGCCTCCGCAACTTATTCCTACGACAGAGGAAGCATAGACTTGGGGGCGCGACTCGACAAAAGACGCAACGGGACCAACCTTTTCATACCTGGTCGGTTAATAAACCCGGACGAAGACTTCTTAGAACTCAATGCGAACTGGAGCCATCAATTAACCCTGCGACATGTTCTCACCATGGGAATTTTAAAGCGGGATAGAGATGTAAGTAGAGGATCGCATGACAAGGATTATATTTTCAATACAGCGCTGGATTATCAAATTAACCCCATGTTATCCGGCAAGTTTTTTTATACTAGCAACCAAAGAAACTCAAACTTTAGAAATTCTGAATATGATTCCTCCATCGTTGGCGCTAGTATTAACGTACTGTTTTAGTAGTAGAAGCTATGTATCTTAATTATTTTGGTCTAACTGCAAAGCCATTCCAGTTAACACCTGATCACCATTTTTTTTATCCGAGTCCGGCCCATAATAAGGCAGTGGCGTATCTTCGCTATGGCCTAACCCAAGGTGAGGGTTTTATTGTCGTTACAGGCAACATTGGCACCGGCAAATCTACCTTGGTGCGCAACCTATTTTCAACTATTGATTCATCAAAGCTGACCGCCGCACAGTTAGTCACTACTCAGCTGGATGATTATGAATTATTAGGAATAGTAAACGCTGCTTTTAAATTACCGTACGTTGATCTAACTAAAGCGGAACTGTTAAAGCAATTCGAGAATTTTTTGCTCGCTGAGCGCTCAGCCAACCGTCGGGTTCTACTGGTAGTTGACGAAGCCCAAAATCTACCAATCAGAACATTGGAAGAGTTACGCATGCTCTCTAATTTTGAGGTCGATAACCGCCCCCTATTGCAGTGTTTTTTATTAGGACAAAAAGAATTCAGGATAACCCTTGGCTCCCCCCAACTCGAACAATTACGCCAGCGAGTAATCGCATCTACCGATTTGCGTCCACTAGATCAGGCTGACACATCTGAGTATATCCACCATCGCCTACGGCTTTGCGGCTGGAAGGACAATCCCAAAATTGAAGCTGACTGTTTTGCCCTGATTCAAGCTTACACCGGCGGCGTGCCAAGGAAAATCAACCTGTTAATGGACAGAATTTTATTATACGTCTGCCTGGAAGAGATGAACAAAATCGACCGGTCAGTTGTCTCATCCGTGATTGATGAATTAAAGGCTGAAAACTACGTACCTGCCGAAGAACCCCTCGTCTCATCTCGTCCAAGTAGTGATGACCCGCTGGAACCAAGACTGTCTGCACTTGAAGACCTGGTTCGTGACACTGCCAAATTGTTAAAACCCCTCGCAGAAGCTGCAGATAGACCCTCACAAAAGTCGTCATGATTTTTAGCTTCAACTGTATAGCCATAACCTGATGGCGAATTTGGTTAACGCCATGACTGTCGATGTTGAGGACTATTTTCAAGTCTCCGCCTTCGAATCGCTGGTGGCGAGAGAGGATTGGGGACAGCACGCCTCGCGGGTGGGAAAAAACACCTACACTTGTTTGGAACTATTTGAGCGCAACGAGGCGAAAGCCACTTTTTTTGTGTTGGGGTGCGTCGCCAAGGCGACACCTCACTTGATCAAGGATATCCTCTCACAGGGCCATGAATTAGCCAGCCATGGCTATTCACACGTCAGAGTTATCAATCAGACACGATCGGAATTTCGAGACGATATCGTACTCACAAAGAAAATCCTCGAAGACATCGGTGGCCAACCTGTCACCGGATACCGTGCGGCTAGTTATTCCATTTGCGCAAAGACGCCTTGGGCCTACGAAGAGTTATTACAAGCGGGCTACCGTTATAGTTCAAGCATTTACCCCATCCGTCATGATCTTTATGGCGATCCTTATGCACCACGATTTCCCTTTGCTGAATTAGAGGGGGCATTCACTGAGATCCCGGTGACCACAGCACGTTGGTTGGGAAGGAATTGGCCGGCCGGTGGTGGTGGCTATTTCAGATTGCTGCCATATCCCTACAGCAAGTCCGCCCTCAACTCAGTTAATGCAACTGACAAAATGCCAACGGTTTTTTATTTCCATCCATGGGAAATCGATCCACACCAACCTAAAATAACCGGAGCTCCTTTAAAGACCAGGGTCAGACATTATTCCAACCTGCATAGGATGCTCGAAAAACTGGATAGGTTAACTCGAGATTTTTCCTGGTCACGACTAGACTCACTAATCGATTTTGAAAATAATTCTTTCAAAATACAGCAGCCTTCTTGATTGTGAGCTATTCATCAGTGACCGCCACGACAGAGTCAGACAGCGCCGATTGGAACGAATTTGTATCACGCCACCCACAGGGGTCTGTTTACCATCGTTATGAAGTCGCCAACCTGATTAAAGATACTTTTTCACAGCAACCTTATTATTATAAGAGTTCGAATCAGGAAGGGTCCATTAATGGCGTATTACCCACTGTCAGACTAAAAAGTGTATTTTTTGGTGACTATTTCGTCTCTTTGCCTTTTTTTAACTACGGCGGAGTCCTCGCAGATACGCCAGAAATCGCTCAAGGACTCATTACTAAAGCAGCAAAAGCTGCAACTCAAATCGGCGCCAGCCACATTGAATTTCGTCACATTGATCCGGTATCAGCCAACCTTACCCTGCGCCAGGACAAGGTTCTGATGGTCAAACCGCTACCCGATAACCGGGAAGCGCTGCTTAAAGAGTTTAAAACCAAACTCAGGGCACAGATAAAAAGACCTGCACGCGAAGGCGCTGTCGCGCGTAACGGCGCCCACGATTTATTAGCTGATTTTTATCAGGTTTTTTCTGAAAACATGCGAGACCTGGGCACACCCGTATATTCGATCAATTTTTTTCGGGCGCTGCTCGATCAGCCCTGGATTGACAGCACCATTCTGGTGGTATTTATTGGTAACGAACCCACAGCTGCGGCCTTTTTAATCAAAGATGGTCCGCGCATGGAGATCCCATGGGCATCCACACGAAGAAAATTTAACCGGCTATCAGTGAATATGTGCCTTTATTCAGAAGCGCTCGGCTTGGCAATTGACAAAGGCTGCTCAGTGTTTGACTTTGGCCGCTCATCTGTTGATTCAGGAACTTATCGGTTTAAGAAGCAATGGGGCGCAGAACCAGTTCAACTTAACTGGCAATATTGGTTAGCGGATGGGCAAAAAATGCCTGCGCTAACGCCGAGCAACCCTAAATACCAACTAGCCATCAATACATGGCAAAAATTGCCCTTATGTATAGCAAATTTTTTAGGGCCTAAAATTATTCGAAGCCTACCATAAAAAACTTATTTTCCAGGGCGCAGGCGCTCATTGGTTAGCTGTGACCAAAGATAGCTATTTTTAATTAAATTTTGCCACAAACAATGTGTCACTCGCATAGAAGTGGGCATATTTGAATCACCTACTGGAGTCTCGATTCCTGTTCTCAGCAAACATTTTTCACTTCGGAATAGATGCGAATAGGTCCTTAACCTGATAGATGACCCCCTGTCATTGCTAGGTTAAAATCACAAACGAAACCTCAAAAAAGTCCAAAAACCGGGCGGCCTGATTGCCAGTAATCGATACCGCTACTAGCTGGCCGATCATTTCCCGAGTGTAGTCATCTTGCGCTTTTTGGTGCGCACTTGCAGTCCGTGCTCGGTGTAAATCCGATAAGTCCGTTTTTT
>QNFC01000218.1 GCA_003645395.1 Gammaproteobacteria bacterium | reverse complement strand
GGCCCATCGAAGTCACTATAGTGAAAAAATAGTTCTTCACCGTCTGCGTTCTCGATAAAGCCAAAGCCCTTTTTAAAATAGAAACGTTTGATCGTACCTTTCATTCTGGTTCCTTGAAAATTATCCGTCGTAAGTCCGCGGAGTAGTCGTAAGTTGTTGTCGAAAAGGAAATGTAGCGTTCTGCACCGGTCCTTTAGTGAGTTAGGAGCGGCAGGAATTATAGCGGCTACGGAATGTCTTGGGTGAGTAGAGCGGCCAATATTGGAATCAGCGTTGGAAAGCCGACATTTAGCCAGGTTTGGCGGGTTTGCGTAACACCTCGGAATGCAGTTTGAATTGTCCCGTTTGGCGGTCAGCAAAAAAGTGTTGCAGGGCCAACTTGACGGTGGGAAAGGCTAGTTGATCCCAGGGAATGTCCGCTTCGGCAAGTAGCTGCACCTCCAGGCTTTCGATACCTGCCTGGAACCTGGGTGACCGCAACTGGCCGAGGTAGATCATATGCACCTGGCCAATTTGCGGGATGTTAATGACGGTTAAGAGCTCGCCCATTTTCACGTCAATGCCGGCTTCCTCCTCGGCTTCGCGCTGGGCGCCTTCTTCGGTGGACTCCTCATTTTCCAGGTAGCCGGAGGGCATGGTCCAGTAGCCGATGCGTGGCTCTATTGCTCGTCGACAGAGGATGATTTTTTCCTGCCACTCTGCGATTACCCCCACTACGATGTTCGGGTTCTTGTAGTGAATTTCGTCACAGGCGCCGCAGATGTGGCGATGCCTGTTATCGCCGTCAGGAATCTCGTGAGTTACCAGGGCGCCACAGCTGCTGCAATATTTCATTGTGTTATCTAGATAACCTCGGCTATATGGTTAAAAACCCATCAGCTGGCGATAGCCTTTCCAGAATCCGCGGATTGAATTTTCATCGGTGCCGGTGCTGTTCATGTCGCCGTAGCCGTCGCCGCCCATTTCTACAAACGAATTCTGGTCCGCATCGCGAGCAATACCGCGCTGAATAATCTCACCGGCTTCAGCGTCTTCCATGGCGATCAGGCCGGCGGGGCCGAGCATATTGGCCTGGAGCAAGCGATGTTCGCGCATTTCGTTGCTGTCATCTTTGTAGCCCAGGTAAGTCCAGTGGAGTTCAAATTCGTCTATTTTTTTCGGTCGAATCTGGCGGATCGCGAAACCGTTTTGAATGTGCTGGAACACCGAGTTGGGAAACAGGGATTCGATGGTAATGGCGATGTCGTCGTCGCGTTCGTTGATAAAGCGCAGAAATTGTGGCGCTTCCAGTGCCTCTTTGCCGCCCTTGAAGGCGCGGGTGGTGTTTTTATTATAGGTATCGAGGCTGGTATCACTGCCCGGTCGCCACACGGTGAACAGGTTGTGGTAACGCTCCTTGTTCATCTCGATAGTGGTTTTGGTGGCCGGGGTGGCAATTCCAAAGGTCGGGTAGAACAGGTGTAGCAGCATGGCGTGGTAGCTGTCACGGGTGTTTTCGCCGTAGAGTTTCCAGTTACAGTTAATGTATTGGCGGCTGTAACCGAGTATTTCGATTTCACGGCCTTCCAGACAGCGGGCTAGATTACGCTCCATGGCTTCGCCGAGGTACTCCTTCAATGGCACCAGGTCAAAATCGAAGGTGACATAAATCAGCCCGAAAAGGGTCTCGACGCGGAGTTTCTGCAGGCCGTGATCGGCCATGTCGAAATCTGCTGGATAGCCACCTTTTCCGCCTAAACCCCGCCGAAACGGCACGCCGATCAAATCACCCGCATGGTTGAACGCCCACTGATGATAGACACAGGTGTGCACGTCGGTGTTGCCTTTCAGGTCACGGCAAACCAGCGCGCCGCGGTGAGCGCAGCGGTTTACAAAGGCGTGTACCTGGTTTTCGCTATCGCGACTGACGATCACCGGGGTGTCGCCAATAAAAGTAGTGATGTAGTCGCCGGCGTTGGGCAGTTCGGCTTCCAGTCCCGCATAACACCAGGTGGGGCCGCGAAAAAGTCGCTGCTGTTCCATGTCGTGCACCGCGGGGTCAGAAAACAATCGGTACGGTACCCGAGTGAGGCCGGCTTCGGGCCAGCTAAATTCTGGTAGTTGCAGGTTCTGTGGTGCGTTCATTAATCTCTCCTAACTTCTTTACGGTGCCTTGAAGTTTCCTTAAACCAGCGTTTAGCTGGCCCTCCTTCAGGAGCTTACTTGGTAGAGATTTTTGCGGCAACCGCTATCGGTTAGCGCGCCACCACGGCCAGCACCAGCGAACCAAACATCAGCGCGCCACCAAAGCCGCGAATCGTGAGCTGACGGTGGGTGAGGTGTTCGATTTCGCTAAAGCCAATCCGCGCCATCAGATAGATAACACCGATAGACATTAGCCCGCGAGAAGATTGCAGGATGTTAATCAGCGTTACCTGCTGTGACTGCACAAAGGCCAGCATTAGGAGTACTACTCCACAGAGGTGAACGCTGCCGTAAATGGCCAGGGTTTTAGCCAGGGGCGCAGAGACCTTCCAGTCATTTTTAAATAAAATGGGCGACAGCGGCATCATGACCATGGTTGGTATGGCAAAGACATACGCGGCAATTTGAAAGCCCTGGACTCCGTTTCGCAGCAGGGCCATCACGGTGATATCGGCAGCGCCAAACATCAGGCAGGTGAGTAGCACAAACAGCAGGGCGCGGGATGAGCCGTGCAACTTGCCGTCGTTGAGAAAAAACAGGCTGACGAAGACTCCAAATGCGCCCAGGTAGACCATAGGGCCGTATGTCTCGCTAAATATTAACGCTGAAAATCCGGCCACCACGAACATCTTCAGCCCGAGCATGGGTACCACGAAGGAAGCATCGCCGTGGCGCAGTGCATTCAGGTAAGCCACCTGGCCGATCATCACGAACACGCCCATGGTGACAATCAGGCCGATGTTGTCGATAAAGTTATCGACCCCGACAAACGGTAACAGCAACATACCCAGCAGCCCGACCGCATATTGACTATAAAAAGCCAGCTTGACCCTGTTCTGCGAGTGGGCGAGAAACTGCTTGGAGTAGGCAAAGGTAAAGGCGTGGAGCAGCGATGCTGCCAGCGTCAGCCAGACGTAGGAGGGAATCTGGGACAAGTCCGTTTATCCTTAAATGTTTTGTAAGTAGCGAAGCGAAAAATGGATTGTGGCGATGATACTCGTTGCCGCGCCAGCGCGGTTGTTAACGGGCTATTTAGCGCTTAGCGCCAGGCCCAACGAGGCCATCATGATTACCGCACCAATCAACCGCGACCGATACTGGTGACCCTGTAGTGATTCCACGCCACTAAACCCGAAGCGGGCAAAAACCCATACTGCTAGCAGCGCAAAAACAGAGCGGGAATTCTGTAATATCGCAATCAACGTCACTTTACGACTCAGCTCAAACGCCCAGACCAGCGCCAGAATGCTGGTTATCTGAAACAGGCCGTACAACAGCAGGGCGCGGCTGTAGCGCCAGTTCAGGTTCAACGCGCCCCGGCTCTGCAGCAAGGCCAGTGGGCCGAGAATCAGCAGTGGCCCGAGTAGGCTAAACAGGGTGACCTCGCCCAGGTTATAGCCGCTACGGATCATGCTCATCAGGAATATGTCATTACCGGTAAAAGCGGCGGCGGCGAGCAGTACAAACGTTATTGCAACCGGTGATGCACTCAGTTTCCCGTCGTTGAGAAAATAGAGGCTTACCAGGGTGCCGAGGCCGCCAACATAGACCAGGCTGCTGTAGGTCTCCTGCCAGAATATCGAAGACAGCAGCGCCACGCCAAAAATTTTAACCCCAAGCATCGGCACGACAAAGGAGGCATCGGCGCGCTTCATCGCCTCCATCAGCATGATTTGGCTCAGCGCCACGCTAATGCTAAAGCCGACAATATATTCGGGCGCCGGGCCAATGCCGCGAATC
>QNFC01000217.1 GCA_003645395.1 Gammaproteobacteria bacterium | reverse complement strand
TCTATTTAATCAGGACGACCTGATCCTGCTTCGAACTGAAAAAGGAGTGGAAAAACTTGTGCCCGGTTTAACTGGATGGGCACAAATCAACGGCAGAGACGACTTGCCCATCCCCGAGAAAGTTAAACTGGATGAAGAGTATTTACAAAAGCAGTCTTTCTTATTCGACTTGAAAATAATTTTTTTGACGTTGGTGCGCGTGCTGCATCACAAAGGGGTTTCTCATTGATTAGCGGCCTCCACAGATGGAACTATCGCCGGGCTCTCGTTAACCAGAGATAACACCTCATTAAGAGAATATCGACTCTGTGCCCGATTATCGGCCCTCGCAACCCGCACTGCCGGAACTTGCTGTAGTGCATCCCCTATCGATTTATGCTCCAGCCAACGACCTTTAGTAAGCCACCCGACTGCTTTGATCGCCAATCTCGGCAACGACAGCGACAGCAAGGGTAGGCTTTCCACATGTAACCAGCCGACAAACAGTTTGTTGCGCTTACGTATCCGATCTACTCGGCTGGCTCGTTCGACCCGGTCAATAGTCTGACCAGAATCGTGCAGCACTCGGCTGGCGGGCTCGGCCAATATTTTCCATCCCCGCCGCCAGGCGCGGATGCCCAGATCAACATCTTCGTAATAAAAGGGTTCAAAGAGCGGCAGAAAACCACCCAACTCGAGGAATTTCCCCCGGTGAACAAGCATTGATCCGCCGGATGCGAACAGGGTTGCGACGGCCTGACCACGCTCCAGCAACTGGTTATATTCCTCCAGCCGCCACGGCCGGGTGGACAGAGCACCCCACTTTAGGTCCCGACGTACCCAGGAGACTTTTTCCACGGTGCCGTCGCTGCGCTCGATCCGGCAACCCACTGCAAAGAGGTCGGCCATGCCCGCCCAACGCATTAATGGCTGCAGAAAACCCTCATCTGGATATACATCTGAATTTAGTAGCACCACCCACTCGGTTTGAGCAGCTTCCATTCCTGTTTTCACCGCCTGGGCAAAACCACCGTTAATACTTTTGGCGATTACGGTTACATCTGGGTGACGCCCACCAATAGCATTAACGCTGTCATCGGTTGAAGCATCATCAACCACGATGATATGAACATCGCCAGGATACTGATCAGCTGATTTTTTTACCGCTTGCAGGCTCTCCAGAATAAACCCGGCGCCGTTGTAGTTTGGGATAACAACGGAGATGTCAGCCCACACGAGACGTAATCTTATCGGTGAAAACAAAAGAGAGGCATACCAAAATAGTCACCAAAAACAGTATCTGCCGTGAATAGAAAAACGGCAGTACAAAAAAGCCGTGCAGCAACACGGCCATCAGGGTCAGCCCGAGGATAATCTGACTGTGGCGGAGTTTTATGTCGGTTGCCTGCGACAGCAAGTTACGGGTTATCACATAACCCAAGCCTAGCGAAATCATCAAAAAACCGAGCAGCCCCACCTCGTAGAGCCATTCCAGAAAAAAATTGTGGGGAAAAACCAGGAAAGCCAACTCGTCATCGGAAGTAAATGATGGTGAGTAATAAGCATAGCCGCCAATACCGCGGCCCAATAAAAACTCCTGAAAACTGCTGTCTCGAAGCGCGATTACCGTGTCCGGCCAAAGAGTAATGCGCTCTTCTTCCATAACGTTGTTGGTGAAATCAAGCACACGCGTACCAATCCCAAGCAGGTTGATCTTTATCAGGCCCCATATCGCCAGGATAAATACGGGAATGACCGACCAGGATATTTTCTTTGGCAAAATCAAAGACAAGCCAACCGCCGTAACCACTGCAATTGTTAGCCATGCCGGTCGCGATGAAGAAGCCAGGAGCAAAACTACATCAAGCCCAATCATCACCACAGTAACTATTCGTGCTGACCAACTGCGAAACCAGACCCAGCCGAGCAGTAATACTGGTAGCGAGAAACAGCAAAATAGCCCGAGAAAATGGATATTGTCGAAGAGACCTTCAAACAAAAACGCGCGGTCAATTTGCCGCCCGGCTATAGCCGCGGCCTCTTCTTTAAAAAACACGATGGAGTGACCCACAACGGCGGCGCTGATAACCAGCACGAAAGCAGCAATTAATTTTTTGCGACCTTGCTCGCTAACGCTCTCAAACCTTGGCAACGCGTTGATAGTGGCTGCCACCACCAGAGCATAAAGAATATTCTTAACAGCACGGTGATTGATAATTTCTGCAGGATAGAACTGATTGATCAACCACAACAGAATTAGCGCCAGATACATCAGTAGATGCGAGCGCGGCATTGACCGCACGACATACTGGCCGGTTACCACGGTGTATATTACGAAGATAAGCCCAAAGCCGACCACCATGCGGTAAGGCCCAAGCCCGGTCAATGTAGAAAAAATCAGGGCCAGTAAAATTGAGTACCCAACAACCCCGCGCCACCCATTGCTGACAGTTGTTATTGTCTCTCCACCAGGCTCTACGGGTTGTAGAAGGTTCATCTTTCGCTACTAAAGAGATTCGGCTTTTGGCAAGGGGTTAGTCACTATCCGAGATGACCTGGCGACCGCCGCCCCTATCAGGTTAATGCTACGCATTTTATCGTTTGTACAGCTCACAACTTGTGCGCCACTTACACAGACAAAATGTAAAGAACTAGATAAAGAACATGGTGGAACCGGGGAGGATCGAACTCCCGACCTTCGCATTGCGAACGCGACGCTCTCCCAGCTGAGCTACGGCCCCGTTATCTGGATCGTCATGGTGACAGCGCTGCCATCACTTTTTAACACTATTGCTCGACGAACTTCTCTACATAGTTGAGTATCGATTCGCTGCTAAATGTAACATTCGCTCACAGTTTCTCGCCAGCAATAATTGTGTGGTAAAACTGCCGGCCCAGCCCCACCCGACCGAGAGGTAATCGCGATGAGTTCACTTCTTTCAGCAGTAGTAATTGGTGCGATGTTACACACTAGCGCCGCCACACCGGTGCCCGCTGAACAGATAAATGAAGGTGTTTCTGCTTTTGAAATGCAGGAATATGACAAGGCCATCGCGCTAATCAAACCGCTCGCTGAGCAGGGCGACCCAGAAGCGCAATATTTTATGGGGACTTTCTACTGGTATGGCAGCGGCGTTACCCGTAGCTCACCGATTGCGCAAAAATGGTTCTCTAAAGCCTATGCAACCTGGCTAGCGGCGGCGGAGCAGGGCGATACCAGCGCCATGGTTGAGGTCTCTCGAATGCTTAACTCCGGTCTCGGGGTGAAACGTGATGTCGATGCTGCACTCGAATGGGTGCGCAAGGCCCTCAAAAACGGGGAAGTGGAGGCTCATGCCGTGCTCGGGGATATGTACATGGAGGGCGACAGTGTAGAGAAAGATAAGGAAGAAGCCATGAAGCTATACAAAAAAGCAGCTGACCTGGGCGACCCCTATGGCGTGGCCATGCAGGCCCGCTACCGCGAGCAATAATGAACGATGACTAACGGCACTCAGTGCAATCAACTTCCACTAACTATTACTAAAACCTAAGCAACGCTACAGCGCCCTTCGAGATGGAGGGCTCTTTTATTTTTTAGCCTCAAATGAAATGGCCGCCAACTGATGGAAACCCTTGTTTACTACCTGCCAGTCGGCATGGTCGCCGGACTGATTGCCGGGCTACTTGGCCTTGGCGGTGGCGTAGTGATTGTGCCGGCGCTGGTGATCGTCTTCCCGCTGCTAGGCATACCAAATGATTTACTCATGCAGCTGGTGGTGGGAACATCCCTGGCCACTATCGTGCCGACCTCTGCGTCGGCGGTTTACGCTCATTACCGTCGTGGAGCGGTGAACTGGCAACTATTTCGTCAGCTTGCCCCATGGATGCTGATTGGCGCTATCGTCGGCGGCCAGATTGCTCACCTGCTATCCAGTCTTGCGTTACAACGAAGCTTTGGAATTTTTGTACTG
>QNFC01000216.1 GCA_003645395.1 Gammaproteobacteria bacterium | reverse complement strand
GGCCCCTTGGCCATGTTGAATAACGGTTTTTTGCCTTCCAGGTAAGCTGCTTTAATTGCCGCCTCAAACGCCCGGCTTTTGACCATGGTTTCGTACATCCACAGCCGAATGTTGTCACCCTCGGTAACTGCTGGGGCTTGCGTTGAGCTAATCGACATAGGCCACCGCCGCGATTTCGACCTGCAGTTCTGCGAAGACCAACTCGTTGATTCCCACCGCCGTTGCTGCGCAGACGTTGGTTGGGAAAACTTCTTTCTTCATCTCGAACAGCTGGCCTACCAGGTCCATCAGCGAGGCATCGCCCGCTGGCTTAACAATAAACGCCTTCATTTCAATAATATCGTCGCCGCTGGCACCGGCCTGTTCAAGAATGCCCTTCATGTTGGTGAGCGCCAGGCGCGCCTGGGCAGCAAAACCTTCGGCAGGTGTTTGCGTTGCATCCCAACCAACCTGACCAGAAACATAGATCAGGTTGCCGCGCTTGACCGCCTCGGCGATGCCGAGTTGGGTGTACATTTCTTTGGTTGCCGGGGTGTGAACGATGCTTGCCTGTGTCATCGGTAGGTTCTCGCTAAGGTAGTGTGAATGGAAAAGCCAGTGTTGCAGTTTATAGCGGTGATGCAAATTTAATTGTCGTTTTACCAGGCAGGGTATTTCGGGATGGATTGTTTGAGTAAGGTCTGCCCGGTCTTCTAGTTTGTGGAAATTGCTGAATCTTCCGGGGCCATCTGGATGACCCCGTTATGGCCATTCGCCAGGTCCTGTGGTAGCCGAGCCTTGAGTTCGGCCCAGAACCGATCATCCGACCAGGTCGGTGTCCAGCGGGCACTGAATATAGTGCCGGCTGAGCATCGCCTTGCGTTTGGAGACCAGCGCAAAACCCTGCTCCGAATGGCAATAAGTCGGTTCGGGCAGCGGCGGAGTCCGCGACATGATTCCCAGCCAGCCAAAGGGATACTGTTTTTCGTAGGTCCGCAGTATCTCTGCTGGAATCGCCTGGCGACTAACCCCATGGTAGCCATCACCGCCGGCAATGTAGTCGCAATCAATACGCTGGAGCTCACCATCCTTTAGAATAGGTTACATAGGGCGCATCGGTGTCGATATCGCCGGGCGTCACCTCGGCTGCCTCGTCGATGATTACGCCACCCATGGTATCTCGAGCGGCGTACAGGTCTTCAGTCAGCGCTGTCTGGCCGTACATCATCACTGATCGACCGGCGTATTTCTCGGTGTTTATCAACATCCGACTGCGCCCAGCCCAGGCTATTGCAGTGCCGTCGTGGACTTCGCCCTCGCGATCCATGCGCTCGCCCACGCCAGCGGCACGCAGCACTTCAACCGAGCCCCATTCCAGCAACCCGGCACGAATGCGTTCCAGCACCCGGGCCCGGCTCTGGCGCTCCAGGACGACACTATCGACTCCCTGCTGATGCAGCATCTACGAAAGGAGTAATCCGGCAGGGCCACCGCCAATAATGACGACCTGAGTACGCATTGGCTGCTACCAGTCCAGCAGCCGGTTAACCAGCGCCTGACACTCCAGACGTTTAGGATGTTTGTACCAGTTGATACGGTTACGGATTGGGTCGCCGGAGTAATATTTTTCGTAAAGGTGCTGACGCGAACCGAAGGGCTCTGAGGTCATATCCCAGGCCAACTTCAGTAATTGCAGGCGATGTTTGGCATCGATACCTGGGCCAATCAGCAACCGGTCGATTAACGGTTTTAGTTCCGGGTTTTCATAATCGGCTTCGGTCATGGTGATGCCACCCGAACCAACAACGCTTTTTAAAACTTCCAGTGCTTCCGTATTGGCGCGAGGGAAAAACACGGTCAGCGCGGCAAAACCCGAAGCACCTGGCAAAGTGGACTCACCCGGTGAGGGGGTCGGCGGCGGGGTATCGCCGGCTGCCACCATCTGCATAATTTCTGCCGCTTCTACGCAAGCGCCTTTTTGCAGCCCTTCGGCAATCTGTACGGTCGCCACCAGCTCACCGATCATCTCCTGAAAGCGAGGGGTTTTGGCACGTCCATTAGCCTGGGCAGTCGCTTCGCACAAGCCGGTAATGAACCGCAGCTTTGCTGTGGAACGAGCAGATGCCTGGATGGTCGTATACCCAGGCGCCCGGCCAATCAGGCTGTTATAGGCTGCTACATCACCAGCAATCATAATGCGCTCATCGGGAATAAACACGTTATCGAACACCAGGATCGCATCACCTTCATCGAACCGGCCACTGAGCGGCCGGTCAAACAACGAACGACCTTTATCGTAACTTTCGCGGGCGACTATTTTCAGTCCCTCAGCATTCATCGGCATGGAGAACACCAGGGCAAAATCTTCCTCACCCGGTTGGCGAGGATAAAACGGCCCCACATAACACTCATTAGCAATCGGCGCGAGAGTCGACAGTAGACGCGCACCGCTGACCACTACGCCGTCAGGCCGTCGCTCAACAATTCGGGTGGCCTCTTCAGGGGCATCGACCCGCGAACGATCCGACTGCGGATCAATTAGTGCGTGGGTGATACATAAGTCTTCTTCCCGGCAGCGGTCAATATAGGCTTGGGTACGGTCGGCGGCGTCGGCGTATCCACCAGCACGCAGTGATATCTCCTGGTCGAGCAAAAATGCTGACATAAAATCGGTCAACCGACCCATCATGCCGTAGGTAAAATCGGTACGGGCATGGTCACAGCGCTGGCGCTGCTGAAACTCTGCGTAGCTCACCGCAGGTAGGTAAGTGGTGCTCACCCGCTCGCCAGAACTTGGTGACACATACGTCACAGTATCGTGATAAACCGGATCGTGTTGCATTTCAAATGTGGCGGCAACACTATCGATAACCCTTTTTAACGGCTCATAAGCGGTAACGTCGGTTACTAATTGGCCATCAATGAATAGCCGACGGTTGTCTTTGAGACTTTCAATATATTGCGCTGCGGTTCTGATGCCCATTTTTTAAAGAGTCCTACATTTAGTTGTTTAGTGAGTGTTGATGAAATTGATTACCGCCTCGGTAAAATCAACCGGGTGTTCGATCATGGTCCAGTGACCACAATGCGGCACGATGTACCCCCAGGAGTTATCGATCAGTTCCAGAAATCGGTAGGCGCAACTTAATGGCACCACCAGGTCATTTTTACCGTTTACTACCAGAGTATTTTGTGTGACCCGGCTGATGAAATCCTCTTCATAAAACAGGCCTCCCTGTTCCTTCACCCAGCCCATGGTTGCCGCATAAGAGACTTTGTTACCTGGGTCGACCGAATTGGCGTGACGATAATCAATCATTTCCTGGGTGATCTCAAAATCATCGTTGGTGAGTACATCTATTAGCTTAATCATGCCCTCTTTGGTGTAGTCGTAGCCGAGCACCGGCGTCAGCGCTTCAGTTATCGGCGTCCGGACACCCGCCGCCCCCATCAGCACCAACTTATCCACCAGTTGCGGATACTCAACGGCCACCCCCAATGATGTCGCCCCACCCATGGAATTACCTACCAGGGTGACCTTGTCGAAACCCATGGCCCGAATAAACGCGGCAACATGGTCATAACGGGTTTTGTGGGTGTACTCGAAACTGGCTGGATCAGGACTGTCGGTTAGTCCAAACCCGAGCATATCGATAGCGATTACCCGAAAGTTTTTGGCAAACAACTCCATACAGCCATACCAGTTGCCGTAGCTATTGGCGCCGGCACCGCCGCCGTGAATAAGAATCAGCGGGTGGCCGCTGCCCGCTTCGATATAACAGGTATTTATGCCGCCAGCGTCGATAAATTTCTTTTCGTAATCTGCTTCGTTTAGAGCTTGCATGGGTTTTGTCTCTCCTCAGGGTTTAGTTGTTTATTTCTGCGCGGAATAATCCGTATCAAGAGCGCAGATTTGCATGAATTAGCAGTCATTTCAGTTGGCATTCCGGTTCATGTCCCGT
>QNFC01000215.1 GCA_003645395.1 Gammaproteobacteria bacterium | reverse complement strand
TAATTGGCACCTTTGAGGAGGTGTATGACCAATTACCAGACAATTATTTTGATACCGTTATTTGCAATGATGTGATTGAGCACATGGCTGACCATGATCTTTTTTTTGAAAAAATAAAAGCCAAAATGACCGCTCACAGTAAAATTTTAGGATCTGTGCCTAATGTTCGTTATGTTGATAATCTTAAAGAGCTTATTTTTCAAAAGGAGTGGCAATACCGAGACGGCGGCATTCTGGATCGAACCCATTTACGCTTTTTTACCTATAAAGGTTTGCAGAAAACGCTGATCGAGCACAACTATAAAATTGAAACACTTGAAGGCATTAACAGCGCGCTACCCAAAAAAATAACTCGTATTGGCAGAGCTTCTTCATTGCGCAGATTACTTGTCTTACTGTTCGGGTCAGACACCAAATTCCTTCAGTTTTACTTTGTTGCGGCCCTTGATAAGTTGTAGGTTCATGCTGACTTATTATTCTCAAATCCACATTAGCGACCGGGTTAAATTCGTCCATGCAGCCATCTCATCTAGAACAAACACTGACTCCAAATGCACTGTTCACTCGGATGGCGGTCGCAGCCCCCTGAACTCTTCAGCACATTGACTGCTCCACACCAAACTCAAACTGTAAAAATATGCGAATAAGAAAAAAGGCTATCGCTCTACTTTTCACGGCTGGGTTATTCCTGGCACTGGGTGTTGCTACCGCGCAAATAACCGAACTTAACCAACAATTTATAGACAAGCGCATCAACAGCTTAACGGCCGACAGTGTTAGCGATGACGACGAAGTCCTAAGCCGCTACAGAAATGTCAATGCATGGCTAAAAAAATCAGCCGCTTATGCAAAACAGGTCACCAATTATGAAGCAGCAATAGCCGGATCGGAAAAACGAGAAGCTGGGATCGTGGCTCGCATGGCAGCCATGACCGACACCGCGGTAGCCACTGAAGCCGATTACGCGGGGATTGAGTACGAGGTATTGAAAACGCAGCTGGTTGAAAAAAAAAGTGAACTTGGCGATTTAATCGGTACACGGGCAAATATCGAAACGCAGCTCGCTGCTCGTGAGGAAAATGCCCGGCAAATACGCAGCCGCCTGGGTGAGATAAGCATCCGTTTGACTGAACTACCCGAATTGACGCTACAAATCGACCCGCACGCCAAACCTTCTTTGCTCGAAGCAACTCGATGGGAGACGGCCAGTGAGCTCCAGGCGCTTGGTACCGAACGGCGGGCATTGACAGCCCGATTAAATAGTCAGCCGGCACGTTACCGTATTTATCGGGTTGAGCGTGAAGAATTGACGCAAAAAATAGACCGGATCTCGCTCAACATCCGAGTTTTAGAAGACCTGGTTGCCACAAGCGGACTCTCTGACGCTGTGGCCCTGGATGATACCGGTATCATCCAGGGCGATCCGACCTTTCCGATTGCGGAAAAGTTAGCGGCAACCAGTGTTGAATTAAAACAGCAATTCGATGAGTTAATCAGCCAGCTCAAAACTACGTTAGCTCACAGCGACGAGGTAAAAACCCGGACTCGAAACCTGAATGATAGCTTTGCTACCGCGCAGCGCATCGTCGATTTCGCCGCCGATAGCGACATCCTTGGCAATATTCTGCTGGCGTATTGGCATGAGATTCCGACGTTTGAAATGGTGGATGTCACCGACACTATTTCAAGTTCAATCGGCGATACCGTGATCAATCGCATCGGCCATGAGAAAGACCGCCTGGCACTAGCGAATTCAGCAGGGTTTGTTGCCCGTCAGATCGATTACGCAGATATTAATCCCGACCTCGTCACGGCTGATGTTCGTGACGCCCTCATTAACCTGACTCAGTCAATTCGCGACAGATTGACCAAGATAATCGCACTGGAATCAGAATTCATAGAAGCCGCTCGGGGGCTCGACACTGGCTATCGGCAGCTGACACAAAGAGTTGCTGATTACAGGGCATTTTTACGTGGTCTCATTCTTTGGGTACCCAGTCATCCTTCGGTGTTAGAACTCGATTTTCGCGGGATTCCCGATGAGGTTGCAGGGCTAATCCGTGCCCTGAGGGCGGTCAGGGTAAGCACGGTTGGA
Source organism: Gammaproteobacteria bacterium (assembly GCA_003645395.1). Lineage (GTDB taxonomy): Bacteria > Pseudomonadota > Gammaproteobacteria > Immundisolibacterales > Immundisolibacteraceae > QNFC01. The sequence goes on along the minus strand of QNFC01000215.1, from coordinate 1,852 downwards.
CCCGGTACGATCGGCTGGTTGTTATTAGCGACAGTCCTGCTGTTGGCGCGTAGGCGCCTTAATGAAGCTCGAGCAGCGCTTAACAGCAAAATCACCCGTTTGAGCGAGGACGGGATACGCTTTACCGTCGGTGCTATAGGGGGCAGCCTGCTGCGCGCCCTGCCGCTGCCGCTTTTGCTAATGGCGGGCAGTTCCCTGCTTGCCAGTGTAACGACACCTGCTGGCGAAGCATTATCAAGCATGCTCCAGAACCTGGTGGCCATCAGCTTTGCGCTGGTATTGATCCAGGTTTTGTGTGAGAAATCAGGGGTTGCCCGCGTCCATTTTCGTTGGGATGAAACAACCTGTCAGCGTATCGAAACCGGGGTCAAGTGGCTGATTCGTTGGTTCCTGCCGGTGGTTGGAATCACTTTAATGTTACTTTCCTTCGAGAAAGAAACAATCGACGCAACTCTTAGCAGACTAATGCTGCTGGCTACTTTAGCAATGTTGACTGCACGTATGATCCGGGGATTACAGCGCGCTCCACAGCGTGACGGGGAAACAGCAATGGTTGTTGAACCGCAAAACGTGCGCTGGGGAATCTTGTTGGTGATGAGCCTGCTATTTTTTGGTGTATCGAGCGGGCATATCTATTCCGTCGGCCTCGTCATCGATAGCTCTGTCGATACTTTGTGGATACTCATCGTTCTCGACTTACTGTACGCGTTGCTTACGCGCTGGCTCAATATCGCGCGTCGTCGCCTGTTGCTGGAAAACCTGCTTGCCTCGCGTACCGGGGCTGAAGACGAGGAGAGTGGAATTGATGAAACCCAGGTAGAACTGGGGGAGCTCAGTACTGCGACATCACAGCTGCTAAAAATGGGCATCGGCACGGCGGGCATCGTGGCCCTGGTATACATCTGGTCCCCGCTCCTGCCCATCTTAAACATGCTGAAAAAAATAACTTTCTGGACGACATCAAGCCTGGTTGATGGTCAGCCGGTGATTTCCCCAATCACCTTAGAGACTTTAGTAATCGTACTTTTCATAGCAGTTGCAACCTTCTATGCGGCCCGTAAACTGCCGGCGTTGGTCGAATTGGTAATGCGGAGCCGGGCCGGTGTGACGAAGGGCGTCTACTACACCGCTAGCACCTTGTTGAGTTACGTGATTGTCGGCAGCGGTGTGATTGCTATCGCTTCGGCACTTGGTCTTCAGTGGTCCCAATTACAGTGGTTAGTAGCCGCGTTGAGTGTGGGCATCGGCTTTGGCCTGCAGGAAATCGTTGCCAACTTTTTCAGTGGTTTGATCATCCTGTTTGAACGCCCGATTCGAGTCGGTGACGTCGTTACGGTTGGTGAAAGCGAAGGACTGGTGACGCGCATACGAATTCGGGCAACAACGATTAAAGACTGGGACGGCAAAGAGCTACTGGTCCCGAACAAGGAGTTCATCTCCGGTCGCCTGCTCAACTGGACCTTATCAGACCCTCTCATACGCATTACCCTCAATGTAGGGGTTGCCTATGGCAGCGACGTGGAAAGGGCGCTGTCGATATTAGATGAGATCACCTCCAACCATGCTGATGTACTTAAAGAACCCCCGCCATCGATCATTTTCCAGGAATTCGGCGACAATGCTCTGCAACTCTCGGCACGCTGTTTTGTTCGCACCTTTGACGATCGATGGCCAGTCCTTACGTCACTTCATCGCCTGGTTTATGCGCGCTTTGAAGAGGCCGGCATCGTCATTTCATTTCCACAGCGCGATGTGCATTTACACGCGGAAAACCCCATTCGGATAGAACTATCCCCGGTCTAAAAAATGGTTAAATGGCGAGCTAGTCGTTATTATTTTAACTATCAAGATT
>QNFC01000214.1 GCA_003645395.1 Gammaproteobacteria bacterium | reverse complement strand
GGCTGGCACTGCTGGCAAACCCAGGCACCGGAGTGTGCCAGCCCCAATGCCGGGCCAGTAATGGCTGCCGGCGCAGGGGCGTTGAACATTCAGCTCGGCGGCGCCGTTTCTTACCATGGCCAACAGAGTTGGCGCCCTCAGCTGGGTAGCTCTGTTGTGGTGGTCGCAGGCGATCTATCCCGCGTACTCAATTTAGTTAGCCGCGCCCTGCTTTTATGGTGCCTGATAATTCTGGCCGGAGGAGCTCTGCTTGGCTGACCCAACTGGAGGTCAGCCCATGCTTGAACATGGCGGCCGGCTCCGCGATGCGGCACAGCAGTACGACATTCCGCTAAATGAATGGCTTGACCTCTCCACCGGGATCAGCCCCTGGTGTTATCCATTCACCCTGCCGGGCGTGGCTAGTTGGCAGCGACTGCCAGAAGTTAACGATGATCTGAATCAGACCGCCAGTCGTTACTATGGCACCAACTCTCTGCTCGCGTTGCCAGGTAGTCAGGCCGCGATTTCAATGCTGCCACTGTTGCGGACACCAGCACGAGTGCTGCTGCTGGGGCCAACTTACAACGAGCACGGCCACGCCTGGAGACAAGCGGGCCATCGAGTGGAAGAGACTTATCAACTGCCAACCCCGGACCAGTTGGCCAGGGTTGATGTGCTGGTGATTGTGAATCCGAACAACCCTACTGGCAGGGTGATTGCTCGCGAGCAGTTAATGCAATGGTATGAGCAGCTACCCAAACGGAGCTGGATGATCATTGACGAAGCCTTTGTCGATAGTCGTCCGAACCTGAGCCTGTTGCCGGCCATCAATCAGGTTGAAAACAGCCGTATTCTGGTACTGCGCTCACTGGGTAAGTTTTTCGGTCTGGCCGGTGCTCGGGTCGGTTTTGCGCTCGGCTCTCGCCAGCTAATACAGCTGCTGGAACAGAAAATGACATCACTACTGGGGGCATGGCCCGTAAGTGGTCCAGCTCGCAACGTGGCCATGCAGGCATTGGCAGACTTGCCCTGGCAACAGCAGCAACGCCGGCGATTATCAAACAGCAACCAACGACTGGTAAATCTACTGGCGGAGCTGGCTCATCCGGCTGATGGCCAGAGTGATTTTTTCTGCTGGATTAAGTCCCTGCAGGCCAGACAGTGGCAGCAAACTCTGGCCGAGCAGGGAATCTGGTGCCGCTGTTTCACCACGCCAGACGCCATTCGACTGGGATTACCAGCCAACGAATCTGAGTGGCGTCGGCTAAAGCAGGCGCTAATTAAACTGTTTTTAGCAACCGATCAGTTTGCCGGTCTCCGCAGCAGTGGTTAACGGCGGGAATCTGGGTTGAACAGTCAATTGATGGTGCAGGGCACCACCTCCGATGCCGGTAAAACCATGCTGGTGGTTGGGATCTGCCGGGTGTTGATGCGGCGGGGGTTGTCAGTAGCGCCGTTTAAACCACAAAACATGGCACTCAATAGTGCAGTTACCGCTGAGGGTGGGGAAATCGGCCGGGCGCAGGCAGTACAAGCGGCGGCAGCCGGAATTAAGCCCCATGTCGACATGAATCCGGTACTGCTGAAACCTAATAGCGACACCGGCGCCCAGGTGATCATCCATGGTCAGGCGGTTACCAACATGGAGGCCACCGTTTATCACAACTACAAAACCACGGCGATGGCAGCAGTGCTGGAATCATGGCAGCGACTCGACCAGCAGTACGACTTTTTAATTGTCGAAGGCGCCGGTAGCCCGGCGGAGATCAACCTGCGGGACCGCGACATCGCCAACATGGGCTTTGCTGAAGCGGTGGATTGCCCAGTGATTATCATCGCAGACATTGATCGTGGCGGAGTATTTGCCCACCTGGTCGGCACATTAGAGCTGCTATCCGCTGCGGAGCAGGCGCGGGTAAAGGGATTTGTGATCAACCGTTTTCGTGGCGACATAAAATTGCTGGAATCGGGACTGGAATGGCTAGAGACGCGGACCGGCAAACCGGTGCTGGGCGTGATCCCCTACCTACATGGCCTGCAACTGGAGGCCGAAGACGGCATCACCGAAATTGATAACCGCGTAGCCCACTCGGCGGCACTGAAAATCTGCGTGCCAGCGCTGCCACATATCAGCAACCACACCGACCTTGAACCACTCCGACTGCACCCACAGGTGGATTTTCGCTTTATTGGGCCGGATGGTCTTGCTGAAGCCGGCGGCACCATCGATGCCGATCTGATTATTCTGCCCGGCAGCAAAAACGTGCGCGGAGACCTTGAGTGGCTACATCGACAGGGCTGGGTTACAGAAATCAACCGGCATCTGCGTTATGGCGGCAAGCTATTAGGTATTTGTGGCGGGCTGCAAATGCTCGGTGGGTGGATTCACGACCCCAACGGGATTGAAGGCAAACCAGGTAGCTCACCGGGATTAGGCTATTTAGACCTGAATACCGAGCTGACCACCGAGAAAGTGCTCCGCCAGAGAGAGGGATTGCTGGTCTCTGATGGCTCACCGGTTATTGGTTATGAAATTCATGCTGGCGTGAGTCGTGGCAACGCATTTAACCAACCCTTGATTCAAAGTACTGCCGGCAACGACGGAGCCGTGTCGGCCGATGGCCAGATAGCCGCCAGCTACTGGCACGGCCTGTTTGATGAGCCGCCAAGCTGCGCCGCGCTACTGGAATGGGCCGGCATGGATGCTGAAACCACAGCGGCGGAATCCCTGCTCAGTAGCAGCGAACGCCGCGAGTTGGCGATTAATCGGATTGCAGATAGTCTGGAAGAACATTTGAACTGGCCACGGCTAAACCGGGTTCTGGGGATAGTTGATTTTTAAGCCCCCCCCCGACACGTAGAATCCAAACTGCATGTGCTTAAAAACGGGTAGGAGCGACCTCAGTCGCGATAGCAGGGGGGAACCTCTGGGTCGCGACTGAAGTCGCTCCTACATTGGGTTCAGTGGCTGATTTTAAATTAACGCCACCACTAACACCGTGACCTCAGTGAGCTCAATCAGCGCGCCGGTGGTATCACCAGTACAGCCGCCAAGATGCTTAATCATCCACTGCCTCAGCCCCAGCAATAACAGCATGACAGCAAATAAGATCCAGAGGCCAGTGCCCCCCATAGTAACGACTAACAACCCGGTAATTAATCCGACCAGGGGTGCAATTGGCTGCATCGGTAGCTGCTCCAGCAGCGCATTGGCGATACCCTGTTCGCGGACATAGTCGGTATAACGAAACAACAGAAGGGCGGCGCTACGGGCAACGATCGGCGCCCATATCAGCACAAAATAGTCGTCACCAGATAACAGCGCTTGCAGAGCTGTAAATTTCAGTAACAGCACCAACACCAGCACGACCACGGCGATTACACCAACGTGAGAATCGCGCATAATTGCCAGGGTTCGGCTGCGCTTACCGTGGCCCCCGATCCAGCCATCGGCACTATCAGCCAGACCGTCCAGGTGCAATCCTCCGGTAATCGCCACCCAGGTAATTAGCACCAGCACTGCTTGCAAACTCGCGGGGAATGTAACGGTCAGTTGCGCTACCACCCAGAGCAAAAAACCAATAATCAGTCCCACCGCGGGGTACCAGCACATTGACTTTGCCGCCGCTGCTTCCCAGTCGCTCGCCACCCCGCGTACCGGGAATCGGGTCAACAGCTGTAAAGCAATACGCAGCGGTGCCGGCAGCATCAGCGCACCCCGGCGTGAAACACTAGTGAGCTGTGGCGCCCATGCTCGGGATCATCGACGATCCGTACCCGGCTTAAACCTGCGTAGGGGGTTTCGAGGCTAAACAATGATTGCAGTGGAATATTGAGCACACTACCGACAATGACTCGCTGCACGCCACTGTGGCAGACCAACAGGCTGTGTTGACCCTGACAATCGATTAATAACTGCTGCCAGGCAGCCAGAATACGGGCCTGAAAATCGACCAATGGCTCGCCACTCGG
>QNFC01000213.1 GCA_003645395.1 Gammaproteobacteria bacterium | reverse complement strand
TCGATGCGGTCACCGATAACGGCGTGGCCAAAGTGAATGGCCAGATGGTCGATGCGCCGGTCATCACCCGCGCGCGTAACCTGCTGGCCCGCCAGGCGGCGCTGAGCTGATTCCCACGGAACCGAGCGATATGGAAAGCCCCGACATTGATCATCTGAAAACCTGGATAGGCGAGACCGAAACGGTTGAAGATCAGATAACCGATTCGTTAATCGACCGGTTTCGCGCCACTTTTTTCGACAAGCTCTGGCCGACAGGCGATGCCGCCCCGCTGGGGTTGCACTGGTGCCTCGCACCCCCGGCAGCGCCTGGTAATGCCCTGGGTCCGGATGGGCACCCTGAACGCGGCGGGTTTTTACCGCCGGTGCCCTTGCCATCGCGGATGTGGGCCGGCGGTGAGCTGACCTTTCATCAGCCATTACGGGCCGGCGATCGGGTTACCCGCAACTCCCGCATTGAAAATGTCGCCCTCAAGCAGGGCAGGAGTGGTCCGTTGGTGTTCGTCACCATTGAGCATCAATGTTCAGTGGACGGGCAGCTGGCAGTGTTAGAGCGGCAGGACATTGTTTACAAGCAGGCCGTTGCGAAGAATAGCGCTGCGCAAGTAGAAAAGCCGGTGCAAGCTGTTGAAGCCGGTGCGCTGACGGTCAATGCGGTGGACCTGTTCCGTTATTCCGCCCTCACCTTTAACGGTCACCGTATTCACTACGACCGTGAGTATGCCCAGCGCGAAGAGGGTTACCCCGGCTTGGTAGTGCACGGCCCTTTTCAGGGCACGTTATTGATGAACCGTGCGGCTGAGCTGTGCGGCGGCGTGCCCGCTCGATTTTCATTTCGTGGCCTTGCGCCCCTGTTTGACCAATCACCGTTCTGGCTGCGAGAAGAAGTCACTGCCGACGGCGGCGAGGTCTGGTGCGAAGGGGCAGACGGCAAGGTCACCATGAAGGCCGAATTCAGCGCCAGCTGACTAACCAGGGTCGGTAGCAAATTTGGCCGCTTAGCTAACGGTTGCCGCTGTCAGTGCATGGGTCGCCGCAATATTGCCAAACGTGAGCGCGGGTCCCAGGGTCGCTCCCCCCGCCCAGTAGGCGGGGCCGCTCATCGAGGCAATGCAATTGCCCGCGCCGTAAAGCCCCGGGATCGGCTGGCCACGGGTATCGATCACCTGGGCATGTTCGTTGATCTTCGGGCCGCCTTTGGTGTCCAGCGTGCCGGCGGCCAGAATCACTGCGTAATAAGGCCCGCTGGTCGCTATCGGGTGCAGGGTCATGTTCGGGTAGTTATGGGTGGGCTGATTGGGGCCGAAGAAGTGGAAAAACTGGTCGATCGGCTGGCCGCCACGATTGAAATCCTCATCGACTCCCGATTCCGCAAAACCGTTAAATCGTTTAACCGTGGCTTTTAAACTGGCGAGGAAGTCATCATCCAGGGTGAATTTTGCGGTGCGGCTCTCAATGGTTCTGAGTTTTTCAACCAGTTGTTGTTCTAGTGCTTCAAGGGTATCGGCCTTAATGACGTGAGCCGCGTCGCTACCTTTAGGGGGCAGGGGGGCGTAGTTGGCGAATTCATCAGCGGTGCGTTGATCGTAGATAAGGAATGACAGCAGGTTGGGGTAACTGCCGCTGACTGGGTCCCACTGGAACTGCACCTGGGTGCGTTCGTTGTAGACAAATTTCTCGTCAAAAAAGCGTTTACCGAACCGATTGACCTGCACCATGCTGTCGCCGGGGCTGCACCAGATGCCGGTGGGCACGCTGGGGTTTTCCAGTGCTAACTCCAGCGGTAGTTGTGCCCACCAGGCGTTACTCATGTTGCCCAGTTGGGCACCGGCGCGGGTGGCGATGGGGATGAAGTCACCCTCACAGGTGGGCACGGCACAGCCGCCAAAGATCGGCCCTTTGAGAAAATCGAGTTGCAGTTGTTTGTTGTGGGTAAAGCCACCGCTACCAAAGATAACGCCTTTTCTGGCTTCAATTTTTATCCTCGTGCCGTCGCGTTTTATAGCGACTATGCCGATGACGCGACCGCTGTCATCGAGCACAAGATCATCAGCGCGATGGCGAGTCAGTACCGGGATGCGGCGTTTATCCACGGCGGCTTTTAGCTGGCGCATGAGTTCCGCGCCGTTGCCGAGGGAGCCGTTCGGTTTTTGCGGCACAATGGCGCGGCCGTTGGGGGCTTTGTTCTCCGCCAGGTGTGAGAAATAATCGGGCATCATCATGCCGCCGATGTTCAGCGGCATGGTTTGCAGGGCGCCGAAACTTTCGAGTTCATCGAGGGCGACGTTCACGGTGTCGTAAAAGGTACCAAGCTGTAAATAGACTGCCTCCGGCGCGCCGTAAAACTCGGCATCTGGATTGAAATCTTGCGGATGGCTGAGGCGGACCATGAACTTCAGGGCGTCGTCGCGGTTATCGGTTAGCCCAGCGGCCTGCATATATTTGTTGTTGGGTGCCCAGATACCCCCGACTGACTTAGCGGCGGTGCCGCCAAATATCGGTGCTTTCTCCAGCACTAGAACTTCGCTGCCAAGCTCGTGGGCTTTGATTGCGGCGCTGCCGCCTGCCGCGCCACCGCCGACGACGACAATATCAACGGATCGATCCCAGTTGATGGGTACCGGGTTATCGGCGCTGGCTAACACCGGTCCGCTAACCAGTGAACCGGCAGCAACGCTTACCCCGGCGCTGACACTGGAGCGCAAAAAACTGCGTCGGTCTTGTTTGTCAGCTTGTAAGGGTTGTTGTCTGGGTGATCCGGGTCGGTCGTCGTTGCTGCTCATTTTTGTTCTCCTCTTCCACATGGTTCCGAGAGTATACAGAGTCACCTTGTCGTCGTATTGGGGGCTATCTGCTGGTTGGCTTGCCTGGACACCGCAAGTAATCGCCGATGCTTGCGTGCACCGGGACTTTTTTCCTGGAACACGGCTGGGCCAAAACTCCTTACGCTCCCCGATTAAAAGTTACCATCGATTGATTGTTACCATGGCTGCCTGGCTGAGGTTTGATCGTAATCCGACCTTGGTAACCACAATCTTCGGGAGGGAAATCAGTTGCAGAAAATAATCGTCGGTGATCACACCAGCGAAGCGAAGTGGGATAACCCGCTTGACGGCGCGCACTGGTTACGGGACTGGCGGGCCGGCGAGTGGTTGACCGGACCGGTCACCCCGCTGTTTGTGAGCTTACTGCTGCCTAAACTTGCCGAGTCTAGAGAAAACTGGGGATTAGGGGTGATTCCCTGGAAAGGCATGGCAAAAAGATCGCTAATCGCCAAGTTGCCCTGGTACATGACCATCAACGGTTATCTCTATTGCCGTACCGACCTGAAGATGATTCAGGCGGTGGTTTACACCACCCATTTCACTATTCGCTCGATGATCAAACCGGGCTGGTACGCCGACTGGCTGACCAAAGCCGAGCCACTGTTTGATGGCTTATTGGCAAAGCTGTGTGAGCGACCCGTTGCTGACTTGACTGCTGACGAGCTGATCGAGCGTATCAACACCCTGGCAATTTATATCGCTGAGTGGTGGCACCCGTTGGCCTACAGCGGTATCGATGTGTTTTATCTTCGATTCGTCTATGACCGGTTTGTAAACGAGCCACAGTTTTCGCCGCAAACCCTGCTGTTTGGTTATCCGGGGCCGCTGGTGGATATGCAGCAGGCGGTGTGGGAAATCGCCGAGCGGATTAAAAAGCTTGGCCTGGGGGATGATCTTGATGGTGCGCTAGCCCATCCCGATGTGGCGCCAATGGTGGATAGCTACTACGCCAGCTATGGCCACCTGTTGGATTCTATTGATCCGGTTCATTCACTGCTGCGAGAAAACCCCCAGCGACTCACCGCCGCGCTAAAAGGGTTTGTCAGCGGGGAAGTGCAGGAACCGGCTCGGCGGCATCGACGGACTGCGGCCAAACGCAAGGCGGCGACTGATTCGGCGCTGGGTAAGGTCAGCGGG
>QNFC01000212.1 GCA_003645395.1 Gammaproteobacteria bacterium | reverse complement strand
TAGTATTGACTACATACGTCAGGATAGATCAGGAACTAGCTTCACCAATATGCTGGGAAGTGCTGCCACTAATGTTGGCATCCAGTTCGCAGATACGCTACACGCTACCCTAGCCGATACTGTAAGGATATATGGTGATGCGGGCAGTCAGGGCCTGTTGAACACCACCCGAAACGTAGCTCTTGGTCAACATGCTAACGTAACTGTTAGCAGAGCAGGGTCTGTTATTGTCGGTTTTGTTGACGATGTTCTTACGTCAAATGGTAATTCGGTAATAGGTGCTATAAGTATCGACACGCTCTATAGCTATAACAACACGAATAAAGTTCCAGTTGGTGCTTCACTGGGGAGTGTAATACTTCATAATAAAACTACAGGCGATTATGTCCACTATAAGCTAGATGAAGGTACAGGTACTGACATTAAAGCCTACGATGATAAGGGTTTTGAGATACCAGCAAAGAACGGCACAGTAACTCCTGATGCAGCTTGGGGTAACGTACCTGATAACTCTCGCTACTACCCAATGGATGAAGGTGCAGGTAATACATTCTTATGTTATACAGATGATACTAAGGTTACCCCTGACCCGACGAATGATGTGACTATCACAGGGTATGTAGATGATACCCCTTGGCAGAAAGTTGAATGATAGATACACGAGTCATAGCGCTTCTAACGCTTCTTACAGGTTGTACATATCAAACCCCACAAGGGATGGTGATAACTGAAACACACTATACAAGCACCTCAGCCCTCTATGCCGTTTGTAAAGCTGAAGCTTGTGTTTTTACAGATGAAAAGACGTATTGCTATATGCATTTACCTCTTGCTGCCAATGGAGACCCAATGTATAGAGAACATGAGCTATCACATTGTGCAGGTCGTAAGGATCCACCTATTTAAGGATCCACCCATTTAAGGATCCACCCATTTAAGGAGAAAGAACAGAATGAATGATGCTATCCCTGAGGTACCTGTTGTACCTACCTTTGAGAATACTAAGCCTACTAGTGGTCAAACTACTAGGGGTGCTATCCTCACTAGGACACAACGTAATCCGAAGCCCAACAACATGGGCATTCCAGCTGGAGTTAAAGCTCCACCAACACCCATAGAGGAGTGATTATCATGGGCATACGTAAGAAACTAAGAAAACTAGCTAGGATCAATGCGAGTAGAGCTGTAGAAGTTAAAGATATAGAAGTTAAGCCTGTAGCGCCTAAGGTTGCGAAGCCTAAAGCTGAGAAGCCTAAAGTTGCGGAAGAGGTTAAACTTGAAGTATCTGATGTTAAACCAAAAGCGAAAAAGAAAACCCCTGTAAAAAAGAAGAAAGAGGTAGATTAAAGCGATTCATTAGCTTTTTCTATAAGAAGAAGTAATAATCTTCCTCAGTGGTAACCTTCTTACTGCTCTGAGAACTGACTCAGTATGGTGATGATGGGGATTTCAGATAATACACCCTACTAACGGCCTATCTGGCCAGGAGCTTAATTATGACACGCGGATCTGTATCAACACAATTTTCTTTTCAAATGGACTCTACTACTGCAGTAGGGACTTTTATTATGCTAGGTATAGGTGCGCCTACTGTAGTAGCTTCAACTTATCACCTTAATGGTAAAAGCTTTGGTGATATCGCTAACGCTGGCTCTACTACAGTAGTAGATGCTAGTGATGTGCTTTCTGTAGGCTTTGGTGCGGGTGGAGATGAACTCTTGCCTGGTAACCCCAACATCCTCATGATAGAGGTGCCTTTACTCTCCGGCACCCATAGATATGCTCTTTTTGCTACTAATTATGACTTTGACGATCAAAGCGCTGTAACCAATGTCGGACCTTATGTAGGTACTATTGCTGGGCTTACTGCGGCTTGTCAAGCTGCTGTAGACGATGTTGGCAATACTGATGATAGATTTGACATCACTTTTGTAGCAGGGCATACCTCTTCTGCAACCCCTGGCGATGAGGGTGAAGCTGATGTAGGCACTCCTGAAGCTGCTGACACTGGCTTGTCTGCTGCTAATCCTACTGATAATCGTCACGGTTCGGATCGTGAAGCTTAAGGAGAAGGGTAATGACCAGATCAAAACTTGGGACTCATGTCCTCCTAGATAATACAGCAGGTTCCCTAGCGATAAATACCGACCCCTATCAGCCTACCGCTGGTGGTACGCTTAACGCGGACCCTACTGTACTAGCTGAAGCCGCTACTTGGTCTTTGACTAATGTAGCTGATGTAGTCACCCTTGCTGTTACTGACAGTGGTGGTGGTGATGGTACTCTTTTGGATGATAGACCTTCTTATATAATGGTTGAGTTTGAAGGTTATAGCGGCACGCAGAGACATACGCTCCTTGCTACTGCCCCTGGCACTAATGGTCCGTATGTAGGCACTATTGCCCCTCGTCCGAGAAAGCAAACAGAGACGCCTGAAGTCCCTCAAGCTGATCCTGACTATCAGACGTTTACAGAGTATCTGACCCATACCTATGACGCTGAAGCGACTGAAGCTTGTACTGTATTAGCTGCTACTTCTTCTAGCGTTTTGGAAGCTACCGGGTGGACTATCACTAATGATACAGCAGTTGATGGCACCCCTGCTACTTTTGTACTTAATGGCGGATTTATAAACACTATTACAGAAGATCAGTTGAGTTTAACCTTTACTATTACTGGTGGAACTTTTGATGGGTCTGTTCATGTAGTTAGCCACCCATTACACCAGGGACGGATGACTGCTTCTACTATAGGCAACTGGTACAACGACTTTATTAAGAGTTTTGATGGGATGTCCGAGGATGTTTATATCGTTCCTGGGACCAGAACCCAATACTCTTATGCTCGTTTTGAAGTAGGGATCCATGATGCGTCTACTCAAGTTGTAGTTACTGTTACCTAAGGGGGTGTACAATGTCGGTAAAGACAGACTACGCCCAGGCTAGAAATAAGGATACGATAGTAGGGAGCGTTGTTAATACCTCTACTACACCGTCACGTGCGTATCAAGCTGAAGGCAACATTCCGCAGATCAGGGCTATCCCAGACCCCGCGACTAACTCTATATGGTACTCTGAGCTTTTAGTAGGCGCTGAGCATGCTTCTATACCCCCTGGAGGGGTAAGAGGCTCTGTTCTTGCTAAAACTTCTGAGTATGACTATGAGGTTGAATGGGCGGGTACAATAGTTCAACATACAGGTATAGCCTGTTCAGATGAGTTCAGTGATTTAGCAGTAGCGGGGGGCATTGCCTTTTTTCATACACTTTACGGAGGGCAGCTGCTGGGTGTTAAGGCGGGTGTTACAAACGCTCCCGAAGGCTCTGATCTCGTAGTAGAGCTTGTCTATGACCCTGGTGGTGCTAATTTAGTTACAGAGGTAACTATCTTGGATGGCACTGATCTAGGGGAGAATCTCTATGATTTCGATAGTGGAGACCCTATTACTGTATTTGAAGCCGATAAAAAGGTAGGTATCAATATAACCGCGGTAGGGAGCATTGCTCCGGGTACTGGTTTAAAAATATATCTCATAGGGGGTTAAAAATACTATGAGCTTTATTATTAACCCATACAGGCATAGTGAGCTAGGTCTGATAGTAACTGCAGGGTACTATTACGCTCTAACTGAATTCCTTGAGATTAATTTCAGTGATTTATTAATCAGCGGTGATGCTCAAGGCTTTACCTGTACAGTAGATGGCGTGCCTTCTATTGTTAGCTTTAACAGTATGGCTGGTAACACTATTGTTTTACAGCTTAGCACAGGCAGTATCCCTATAGGTTCTGATGTAAGGCTTTCTTATGATCCTCTTATAGGTGTTGTAGACCCCCCTATAGCACCTTTTACCAATGCTCGAATGACTGAGCTGAGGGGTGATCTACAGTGGGCCGCAGTGGGGTCACTGAATACTTTTGTAGGTACTGCAAATAGCAGTGAATCTGATTTTGAATTAAAACCGCAAAT
>QNFC01000211.1 GCA_003645395.1 Gammaproteobacteria bacterium | reverse complement strand
GGCACCGGCTATTTTGGTTGTCGCAATAGTGACGGCGGATTTGACGAAGCAGAGTTCGCCAAACAAGCCTGCCAGGATGCCGTAAAAATGATTGAAATTAAGCTTTCTCAGGGTGCCAAACCGGGACACGGCGGTATCTTGCCCGCAGCCAAACTCACTCAGGAAATTGCCGACATACGGCACGTTCCGATGGGTCATGACGTCGTTTCCCCGCCAGCCCATACCGCCTTCTCAACACCGGCGGGACTATTAGAATTCGTGGCTAAACTGCGCAGCCTTTCCGGAGGAAAGCCGGTTGGGTTCAAACTTTGCATTGGCGACCAAGTTGAGTTCCTGGCAATTTGTAAAGCCATGCATAAAACTGGCATCACACCTGATTTTATTACGGTTGATGGTGGAGAAGGCGGCACCGGCGCGGCACCGATAGAGTTAACCAACTCGGTCGGTACTCCCCTGCGCGATGCGCTTATATTTGTTCACAACGCCCTGATTGGTACCGGCCTGCGCGAACAAATGCGCATTATCGCCTCCGCAAAAGTGATGTCCGCGTTTCATATCCTGCGGTTAATGGCGCTGGGTGCAGACAGCGTAAATTCGGCGCGCGCTATGATGTTTGCTCTCGGCTGTATTCAGGCACGGCACTGCAATTCAGGCACCTGTCCGACCGGCATCGCCACCCAAAACCCGACTCGCTCCAACGCACTTGATGTTGAGCTGAAATCCACCCGCGTCGCCAACTATCACGCCTCGATGGTCAGCAACCTGATGGAGCTAATCGGTGTGGCTGGCTTGAACAGCCTTGAAGAACTTCGGCCCAGGCACATTAATCGCCGCGTCGGCGGCACTGACACCCGCAACTATTCCCAGCTTTACCCGGTGATCGAATACGGTTGCTTACTCACAGAAAAACCACTACCCGAAGCCTGGCTAGAGGCCTGGAATCGCGCAGATCCGGAGGCCTGGTAAAAGCGGGTTAAATTGAACTGTTTTCGAAATAGAAAAACAGAGGTTCAGTATCAGCACGGCGACCGGTACCGCCGTGCTGATTAAGTAAACTACAACAGCGGATGACCGCTCAGTCCGTACTGGGTACGGCCGTAAGCCAGCATGTTGTCCTCGTAGTTCTGGCCAACGTGCACCAGAATATTGAACAGGTCGCGAGCGGCAATTTCCAGCGGATCACCGCGGTTAGTAGCGGCCCCACCCAGCAACTCGAGAGCGCGAAACGCGATATCAGAACCTGTTTTACTAATCGATGACCGCCAGGCATTCATCCGATTACTTTCTATATCAGAAACCACCGGCGTGCCCGCCGCCTGCCACTCTTCAAGTTGAACAATGTAGCGTTCGTGAAGTGCTTCCATGCCATCCAGGGCGACCATCATTTCAGCCACATTGCGTTGGGCAATCGGTGATTCCCACTCTTTTTGACCATAGAGCACCCGTTCGCGCTCATAGATGCGCTGGCGAAAATCCTTAATTACTGTCTGGGTAACACCGACGACAATCGCAGTGAACCCAAGAGTAAAAAAGGGCATAAAAGGCACGCGATAAATGGGTTCGTCAGCGTCGAACTCGCCGCCAATGGGCTTGCCCGTTTTTTTAACGTCAGCCAGTGGCAACACCCTGTGCCAGGGCACAAAGACGCTTTCAGATTTAACACTGTGACTACCGGTAGCCCGTAGTCCCATCGGGTTCCAGTCTTGAATAATTTCGATTTCAGAGGTATTGACGGTCACCAGACAGGGTTGGCGCTCGTCATAACCGGGCACTTCAACAAACGCACCGAGACCAATCCACTCATCCCAAAGCACGCCGCTGCCATAGCGCCAGTGGCCAGAGAGCTTGACGCCGCCATCCACATATTCGACCGAGCCAATGGGGAAAAATATATCCGCAGTAAAACCATCGCTAGCGTAGATTTCTTCACGACCCTTCGGCGGCAAAAATGCCACCCACTGCTCATGCAGCGCGGTAAAGTAAGTTAACCAGGCAGCGGATGCATTGGTTTGAGCAACAATACGCACCACTTCAGAGAAGGTCCGCGGCCCCATGCCGTGACCGCCATAGCGTTTCGGCCGCAGCAGTTTATGAATTTCAGCCTGGTGAACCACCGCACGTAAATCATCTGAAAAACAGCCACTTTCCTCGGCCTCAGCGACTTCTAGCCCTGCCTTTTGACCGATTAATTCAGCGCTTTCTATAAACTGTTCATGGGAAAAACCCATATATCCTCCGACTAGAAACGTTAACCGGATAAAGTCATCCCGACCCGGATGTTCATTAGTTCATTCAGGGTTTCTGTGGCAATTTATAGCCCGTTAACTAACCTCGTTTCTTACCAGCACCAGCTGTAGAGGCAGTGCCTGGATATCTACCTTGACATCATTATCCAGTAGCACCATCACCTTGTTCAGGGTCGCCAGCACACTCCGTTTGTAGCCATGCACATAGAAGGAATCGACAGGGCTCGCTAACTGACGAAAATCAGGCCGATATTCATAACTCAGCTGCGCCGCACCCTTAACACCCAGGCCAATGGCATCAACCGCTAACATGCTCCGGCGCGCCGCGTCCTCGTTTTCAAAACCGTACCACTCGACAACGATGGGTTTTGCTGCCACCGCTCGGCCAATAACCGATTCTTTCCAACGACACGCACCCACTACACCGTCAATCTTCATCAATTCTTCTAACTTTAATTCGCGCGACATTCTCGACTCCATTTATTAGGGGTATTTGGATGCTATATTTTTAAGGTACGAAAGCAATATACCCGCATACGAGCATACATAAAGGCTCACTCTAGCGCGTAGTGCTTTGCTGCAGGGCTGATCTAGCTCAACGTTAGCCGGTGAGCCACCCACTTTAACAGGCAGGTTCATAGCTGCCTACGCAATTGACGAATAAGAAAGCGATCGGGATGGAGCGCATCCACTAACAACCGGTCGACAGGCGGAACCTGGCGCGCAATGCCGCAGGCTATTATCTCACCGCAGAGCATTGCGGTAACCAGGCCACGAGAACCATGGCCAATATTAAGATAGAGATTGGGCAATGGCTCCGCGACCGGATAGGTCTCAGGACGTCGCCCCAGGCTCAGCTCGCTGTAACGTGAGCGACATGCAGCGGCGGCAGAGACAGGCCCCACCAGTGGCAGCCGGTCAAGTGTGGTTGCCCGCCAGGCCACCCTGCCGGCAGGGCGTGACTGCGCCGCGTCAAACAACCCTGGCAACACCGCCTCTACCTCAGTAAGCATTTCACCCTGTTGCGTCGCATCCAGACTCTGCTGGTCACTATCGCTGTAACTGGCACCCATCAAATGAGCCCCCCCCTGCGCAGGCAGCAGGTATTGTCCAAACCCCAGAACTGTCGAGAGCGACCGTGATTGGGCAGTTGCCGGCACCTGCGCGATTTGACCGCGCATGGCTCGAATCGATAAATCAGCACCGGGCAGCAAACGCCTCGCGTCGCTGGCATTGGCCAGCACCAGATGATCCGCTTCACAAAGCAAATCGCCGTCACCCCCCAAAAGCTGCCAGCAGCTATTTGACCACTCGATACTCTTCACCCGACTTGATAGCCGTTGGGTCAACCCATCACTTGCCGCTGCCGACAGCACCTGGACCCAGGCAACGGGTTCAACCCAACCTGCTTTAGCAACAAACAAACCAGAGTGGTCAATACCGATCCCAGCGACCTTTGAGGCCTGCTCCGC
The DNA here is from genome assembly GCA_003645395.1 of Gammaproteobacteria bacterium. Taxonomy (GTDB): domain Bacteria; phylum Pseudomonadota; class Gammaproteobacteria; order Immundisolibacterales; family Immundisolibacteraceae; genus QNFC01. The sequence continues at coordinate 274 of QNFC01000211.1, read as the reverse complement.
ATCAACCGCCTCGATCAACTCGGGGGGAAACCAGCCAGACGCAACAAGCCGCCGCTGGCGCCGGCGATCACGGTCGTTTACTGCCAGCCTGAGCTCTCCACAGGGATGAAACCAGCCTGGCCTGCCATCGTCATCAACCGTTTGATGAAGCAGATTGATATTGTCTTTGGCAAAAGCAAACGCTGCCGCAGAAAAGCGGCTGGCCAGACTGTGATCGGCGGCCAGAAACGGGCTTATCACTCCGCCGGGGTTACCGCTGGCCGCGGTTGCCAAT
>QNFC01000210.1 GCA_003645395.1 Gammaproteobacteria bacterium | reverse complement strand
CTGCAAGTCTGCAAGTCTGCAAGTCTGCAAGTCTGCAAGTCTGTGAAAACAAGCTGTGACAACTAGCGCTCACCTTTAACAATATTAAGCACCTTCATTTGATAAGCGAGCGTGGTCGGCTTAACGCCAAGCAACTCTGCAGCACCACCAGAGCCCGACACCCGCCAGTGGGCACTATCAAGCGCGGCCCTGATGTTCACACTCTGTCGCTGCTTCATCACCGCCATCGTTACGAACTCTTCCTGCTCAGTCTCCCCTGACAGCCTGACTGGCGAATCTACCTCTGTGCCGGTTTCTGGCAGGGCAGCATCAAGCACCAGTCGAGTACCGCTGCTCAAAATCACCGCCCGTTCAATCACATTTTGCAGTTCACGAATGTTTCCCGGCCAGTGATAAGCCGCTAACCTGTCGGCCTGAGCGCGGCTCAACACCAGTTCTGGTCGGCCAAAATCAACACACGTACGCTGCAGAAAATGCTGGGCGAGGGGGATAACATCTTCTCTACGTTCACGCAGCGCAGGCACATCAATCGGGAAAACACTGAGCCGAAAATAGAGATCCTGGCGGAACCTTCCCGCCTCGGACTCGCTACGTAAATCCCGGTTGGTGGCGGCAATCACCCGCACGTTCACCTGACGGGTCTGGTCTTCACCGACCCGTTCAAACTCCTTTTCCTGCAGCGCCCGCAGCAGTTTCCCCTGCAACTCCAGCGGAACTTCGCCAACTTCGTCGAGAAACAAGGTGCCACCATCCGCCAATTGAAACCGTCCTACTCGGTCACGCAGAGCACCGGTGAAAGCCCCTTTAACATGACCAAAAAATTCGCTCTCGAAAAGTTCTGCTGGAATCGACGCGCAATTAACCTTAACCAGCGGCCCCTCTGCACGGTCACTGGCGGCATGGATAGCCCGAGCCACCAACTCTTTTCCGACCCCAGTCTCGCCCAAAATAAGCGCATTGGCCGGCGTCGCGGCCACTGCTTGTATCTGACTCAACAGACGCTGCAAAGCGGCACTCTGACCAACAATTTCATGAAAATTGTGAGCCACTTCGACCTCTTCCCGCAGGTAGTCACGCTCGCTCTCTAACTCTTCTTTAAGACGCGTTATCTCCGCATAGGCGGCCAACTGATCTCGCTCTGATTGCTTGCGCTCGCTGATATCCCGAAACACCACCACGGCTCCGAGCTGGTTGCCGTCACTGTCACGGATCGGCGTGCTCGTGTACTCCACCGGAATGCAGGTGCCATCGGCACGCCAGAACACCTCATCCTCTTCACGATGAACCCTGCCATCGCGCAATGCAGCATAGACAGGACATGCTTCACGCGGATAAGGCGAACCGTCGGCATGGCTGTGATGATGAATTTCATGCACTGGCTGGCCAATCACATCGTCGAGCGTCCAGCCCAACATATCGATCGCCGCCGGGTTGGCAAAGGTTCCCAACCCCTGACAATCGAGCCCGTAGATCCCTTCACCAGCCGCTTCAAGAATACGAGCGCGCTCATCGAGCAATCTGGACAGGTTTTGATCGTCCCGCTCATCATTATCTTCACCAATAGTCATACGGAGATCATATCCAATAATTTGGGAACTGGTTACCAATTTTTTGCTAAACCCAAATTTCTGGGAATATGAAATTTCATAAGCACCTGTTTTTAAACAAATAAATAGTTGGCACGAAACCTGATATAGCGCTTGGCAACACTCAATTTTCCGACTTAATGCCGAACAATCCTGCCGCTGAGGAGCTGATGTCATGATTAATCTCTATTTCTGGAACACCCCAAACGGTTACAAACCCCTCCTGCTGCTGGAAGAAGCCCATATCGATTACCAGCTGCATCCGGTGAACATAGGCGCCGAGCAGCAATTTCGGTCCGAATTTCTAAAGATCTCCCCTAACAACAAAATTCCAGCGATCACCGATACAGAGATCAGCGTAGATGGTCGACCGCTGCGGTTGTTCGAATCCGGGGCAATCCTGCTCTACCTGGCCGAGAAAAGCGGTCAGTTCCTGAACACTGACGCAAGCCAACGCGCCGAAACCCTGCAGTGGCTTTTCTGGCAGGTCGGCGGAGTTGGACCAATATTCGGGCAGAGTTTTCATTTCTCCCTGTCGGCATCACAGCACATTGACTACGCGGTGGATCGCTTCGTCAATGAAACCAGTCGCCTGCTGTCCGTTCTCGACTGGCGACTCAACGACCGCGAGTTCGTCGCCGGCAACTACTCCATCGCTGACATGGCTCTCTACCCCTGGGTGGTCGAACATCCATCGCTGTCGATCAAAATTAACGATTACGCCAATGTCAGTCGCTGGCTCGACCTGATCAGCCAACGGCCAACGGTGAAACGTGCCTACCAGATCGGTCAGCAGGTCCGCGCCGCTGCCGCCGCCTAACAACCATTAATAACCGCAATCCACTCCCTTAATTCAGGTTAATACCGTGCCAACTTCTACTATATCCCCAACACCTGGAATTACTCATACGTCAGGCTTTCGCCTCGGCATCTACGCTTTTAAAGATGCCGAGGTAATCGATTACGCAGCCCCCTACGGCGTGTTCTCGGTTGCCAGACGTTTCGACCCCAGCCTGGACGTATTTTTAATCGCCGATTCGCTGCACCCAGTGCAGACCCAGGCCGGTCTGACGGTGCAGCCCAATTACAGCTTCAGTGACCAACCTGCGCTCGATGCCCTGCTGATACCCGGCGGTTTCGGCACCCGCCAGGAGACCTATAACCGCCGCCTGCATGAGTACATTCACGCACTACCTGAGTCGACACTATTAACCAGTGTCTGCACCGGTTCGTGGATATATGCCCACATGGGGCTGCTCGACGACCTGCCCGCCACCAGCCGTAAGGAAGGCGACAACGCCGAACGAAATAACGGTGGAATGATTCCAATTGAGCGCCTTGCCACCCTGGCGCCCACTGCAAAAATAAGCGGTGCGCGGGTAGTCGATGCGGGTCGGGTCATTACTGCTGGGGGCATTGCTGCCGGTATGGAACTTGGTTTTCACCTGCTCCGCCGCGCCGGCTACAGCGAAAATTTTCTGAGTGAAGTAGCCCGGGTGATGGAGTACCAGCAGGCTTACGAAGGTTATCGAACCGATATTGAAACCATCGGCGCTAAGGCCTCCGCCCCTTTGACCTCCGTTACCCAGCGCCCGCTGCAAACCATACCTAACTGATTTCCTCCCCCTGAAACCCGGTCTGGCACCCCTGGTGTCTGCACCGGGGCTGTTTTAGGAAAGACGATTACCCATTCCAATTAGGAGAAACCGATGAAATTTGAACTTCACCAAAACGCCACTGCTCCCGAGTCTTCACGACCAATTCTGGAAGCCACGGAACAGGCACTTAAATTTGTGCCAAACCTCTACCGGGTAATGGCTGAATCACCGGCTGCGCTCACCGCCGATCAGGCAATGGGTCAGGCGCAGCTGCTCAGCGCCTTAAGTGCGGTCGAGCAGCAGGTCGTTGCAATCACCATTAGCATTGCCAACGGTTGCGAATATTGCGCCGCCGCGCACTCGACTCTTGCAACTGATACACCCCTGGATGACGCGTTTACCAAACAGGCCTGGCAACCACTGAAGACTAATTACCCGGTCGCAGCTACCTATCACTATTAATCCTCCACGCTAAAGGAAATTAGACAATGAAACTCTATGAACATCCTGGATTCCCTAACCCCCGTCGGGTACGCATTTTCCTCGCCGAAAAAAGCGTTGAAATCCCCACCGAAACCATCGACGTTCCTGGGGGTGCACATCAACGCCCTGAGTTTTTGAATAAAAACCCCAGCGGTCTGATTCCGGCGTTAGAAACAGATACCGGAGAAGTGATTAGCGAGAGTGCTTCGATTTGTCGCTATATTGAAGAGCTCTACCCTACCCCGGCGCTGATGGGCGAGAACGCGTTAGAAAAAGCGACCGTTGATATGTGGCACCGGCGCATCGAGAATCAGCTATTTAACCCT